>JBBEDP010000108.1:0-1640 GCA_040881235.1 Patescibacteria group bacterium | reverse complement strand
GATTGAAGGTAATAAAGGTTTAGTTGAGACTACTTCTGGCTTAAGCTATGAGGTAAATTTAGTGCCATCCATAATCAGTAAAAGCATATTGGGTAAAACCATAGATATATATACTCAACTTATTGTTCGTGAAGATTCCCAGACTCTTTATGGTTTTGCAAATAAAGAAGAATCAGATTTATTTAAACTTTTATTATCTATTTCCGGAATTGGGCCAAAAGTATCTTTCGGAATAATTTCATTTTCCAAAACTGAGCAATTATTAAAAGCAGTAAAATTAAATGATCTTGAGTATTTTACACGCATACCAGGACTTGGTAGAAAAACTGCTTTAAAATTAATAGTTGAACTTTCAAGTAAATTTGATTCCGAATTTTCAATGTCAAATATTTATATGTCTGAAGATGATAGATTGATAGTTGATGCTTTGGTTTCTCTGGGTTTTAAATCAAACGAAGCTAAAAAGATATTGTCAGAAACACCGAAAAACTTATCTGTTGAAGAGCGAATTAAGAAAGGTATACAACTTGGGACTTCAAAGAAAAAGTAGGTATAATATTCTATGTCTGATACTGCTCTAAATACTGTACAGAAGCTTCGACCTAAAAAACTAATAGATTATATTGGTCAGTTAAAGGTAGTGGAAAACTTAAAAATGTTTGTCGACGCCGTTAAAAAAAGAGGTGGACCTACAGAGCATATATTATTTTATGGACCGTCGGGTACGGGTAAGACTACTCTATCAAATATAATAGCTAATGAACTAGGTAGTGATATAAAAATTACATCAGGAGCAGTTATTGAAAAAGCTGGTGATTTAGCAGCTATCTTAACCAACTTAAATGATAAGGATGTATTGTTTATAGATGAGATTCATAGGCTACCAAAAACCGTAGAGGAGGTCTTGTATCCTGTTATGGAGGAATTTGCATTAGATATAATTATTGGTAAAGGTCCTAGTGCAAGAACGGTTAGATTGTCTGTACCACATATTACTATAGTTGGTGCCACGACAAAACTTGCTAATTTGTCTACTCCACTTCGTGAGAGATTTGGTCTTTTGTTACGACTTGATTATTATTCAGAAGAAGAATTAAAAGACATTATAAAAAGGTCAGCTAAATTACTTAAATTTAATATTTCAAAAGAGGCGGCTGATTCAATTGCAAAAAGATCAAGGGGTACGCCAAGAATTGCAATCAGAATATTAAATAGAGTGAGGGATTTAATTGAAACAAGCGATAGTACAGAAATTGACGTAAAGGTGCTGGATAAATTATTTGCTTTGATGGAGCTTGATGATTTGGGGTTATCAAATATTGATAGGAAATATCTGATGGTTTTGGGAAAAAAGTATAAGAATAATCCTCTTGGTGTTGAGACAATCGCCTCTTCATTATCAGAAGATAAAAAGACTATTGAAGAATTTGTGGAGCCTTACTTGCTTCAAATCGGATTCATTAAAAAAACAAACAGAGGAAGAGTCCTTACAAACGAGGCTTTATCGCATATCGGAGAAAAAACTAAGAAATCTGCAACAACCCAAGAGAAACTAATATAACACGAACTTTCTCATAATTAATATTCTTTAATTATGTCATTCTGGAGCGAAGACGCGTCTGACGCGCTCGAAGCGATAG
>JBBEDP010000107.1:0-1656 GCA_040881235.1 Patescibacteria group bacterium | reverse complement strand
TATGATTAAATTAAAAAATGTTTATAAAGACTATAAAATTGATAGAGAGCTTACGTTTCAAGCGCTTAAAAACATTAATCTTACAATAAAGCAAGGAGAGTTTACTTCAATCATGGGTCCCTCAGGAAGTGGAAAATCTACTTTAATGCACATAATAGGTCTTTTAGATAAGCCAACTAAAGGTAGCGTTTTAATTGAAGGTAAAGATATATTAACTTTAAGCGATGATAAGCTTTCATCTTTGAGAAACGAATTTGTTGGATTTGTGTTTCAGCAGTTTAATTTAATTAATAGATATACGGTTTTAGAAAATATTATGCTGCCTACAATGTATGCAAAAAGAGAATTAAAATTTGATCCAAAAGAAAGGGCGATGGAACTTTTAAAAAGCGTTGGGATTGAAGAAAAAAAAGACTCATATCCAAATAGAATTTCAGGAGGTCAACAGCAAAGAGTAGCAATAGCAAGAGCTCTAATTATGAATCCAAAGCTGATTTTAGCAGATGAGCCAACAGGAAATGTAGATACAAAAACAGGAAAAGAAATTATGAAAATTTTAAAACAATTGAATAAAGATAAACAAATAACAATAATTATCGTAACTCATGAAAAGGAAATTGCAGAACAGACACGAAGAGTTATCAATATTATTGACGGAGAAATTGTATGAAAACTATAGTTTTTTATTTAAAGTCTGCGTTATTTAATTTTGCCAGAAACAAGCTAAGAACTTTTCTTACTTCTCTTGGTATTTTAATAGGAGTGATGTCGGTAATTCTTCTGATATCTTTAGGACTTGGCTTTAAAAGATATATAAATCAGCAATTTGAGAGTCTTGCTCCAAATCTTCTTAGAGTTGTACCAGGTAGAGTATTTGCTGAAGGTGGGTTTAGTGGGGTACCTGGTTTGACAAGCACGAGATTTGAGGAATCGGATTTGATTGATTTAGAGCGAATTAGGGAATTAGAATATGTTGTCCCTGCATTTACAAAGCCGGTTCAAATCACTGCAGGGAAAGAATCAGAATATTCAGAAATATATTCTTCATCAGCAGATATCTTTAAAGCCCTTAATCTTGAAGCAGTTGAAGGAAAATTATTTACAGAGGAAGATGTTGATAAAAGAAGTAAAGTTGTGGTTCTTGGTCCAAGTATTGCTGAAAAATTATTCAAACGCGCAGATTTAAGTATCGGAAGAGATGTCAGAATAGAAAATCAAAGATTTGAGGTAGTTGGTGTCATATCATCATTTGGAGGCGGATTCGGCGGGCCTGATCTAGACAACTATATTTATATGCCTTATAAGACGGGTTATGTTTTAAATAAAGATAAAAAGTTTATTGCCTTTGTTGCAAAGGTGAGAGACGGAGTTGAGGTTAGTGTTGCTAAAGATAAACTAGAGAGCGCCATGCTTAACAATTATGATGAGGACGAATTTTCAATAATAGAACAAACAGAACTTTTAGAAACAATTTCATCTATTTTTAATGTATTAAACTCAGTGCTTGTCGCAATTGGAGGAATTTCGCTTATAGTTGGAGGGATTGGAATTATGAATATTATGTATGTGACTGTTACAGAGAGAATTAAAGAGATTGGTATTAGAAGAGCGATTGGAGCTCAAAAAAAAGATATTTTAAATCAGTTTTTGGTTGAA
>JBBEDP010000106.1:0-1704 GCA_040881235.1 Patescibacteria group bacterium | reverse complement strand
TAAAAATCCACCAATTAAGGCTACCCATATCCAAAGCATTCTGCTTTTTTCTGCAGCTTGTTGATTATTCTGCTGATCCATTTTCTGTATTTAAATTACTAATTACTTCTTTTAAAGCAACCGCCGCTTCATGAACCGCATCTCTTACTACTTTTACTGATGCTTGAAGAGTCTGCATATCATTTTTAAATTCGTTAAACGCCGAGGAAACAACCGTCCCTAAATTACTATCCGAACCTATTTCTATAATATAGTCTTTACCTGCCTGCTCTACAACTTCTCCTTCTGCTACTCCTATTGCGTCTCTTGCAGTCTGAACCGCAACATCTACTTCTGAAGTATTTGCTCCTCGGTCTTCAAGATCTAATGCTCTTGCTTCTATTCTGTCTAAAATAGAAGAAAGTTTATCAAGAAGGTCACTAAATCTATCAGTGTGCTTTTGGTTGAGTGTTGTTATCCTACTATCGACCCTTTGAACTATTTCTTGTTTTTTTTCATCTCTTATTTGTAAGGCTTTTTCTTTAAATTCTTCTCTCTTTGAAGCAAATCTTTCTTTGGCATCTGTGCGTTTCTCCTCAATAATAGATTTTCTTTCTGCTGCTTTATCACGAAGAATCTGTACTCTATCTTCTCTATTTTGAGCAAATGAAAACGATGGTGTAGAAATAAGAAGTAAAATTATTAAAGTTAAAAATAATTTCCTTATAAGAAGCATACTATAATACTATATAACTATTAAACGTAAGTCAACGTCGTTATGTTACAATTCTCAACATGGAAAATAAGAAACAAGGTACGGTACTTTTAATTGGACGACCAAATGTGGGTAAATCGACATTTTTAAATAACGTAATTGGTACAAAAGTGGCTATAACGTCTCCTAAACCACAAACTACTCGATTTCCTATACACACTCAATATATCGACGAGAGAGGAAGAATAATTTTTATAGATACACCTGGTATATTTGCAAAAGCACCAGATTATCTTGCCGCAAAAGTAAATCAATCAGCAAAGGATTCTATCACAGAAAGTGTTGACGTGATTCTTTATATGGTTGACCACACAAGGTCTAGAGATATGGAAGAATCAAAAGTTCTTGGCATAGTTAGAAAAATAGATAAACCCAAAATTCTTGTAATAAATAAGATAGATAAACAAGATAAGTCTTTCCTTCCTCAGTATGAATTCTTAAAAGAAGAAGTCGATGATTTTTTTGAAATATCTGCTCTCAAAAGACAACATATAAAGCCATTAATAGATAAGATTTTTGAATATCTACCAGAAACAAAAGAAGAAATCTCTACAACTAACCTTACATATCCTCTACTTAATGTTGACAGCATTACTTTTATTGCAGAGTTAATTCGCGAGAAAGTCTTTCTTATGATGGGAGAAGAAATTCCCTATACGGCAACGGTTGTTGTTGATGAAATAACTGAAAGAAATGAGAAGCTTACTTATATCAAAGCTCGGATACTAACAACAGCTGATAGATATAAAGCAATGATTATTGGAAAGAGCGGAAGAAAAATTAAAGAAATTGGAGCTTATGCCAGAAAGGAAATAGAGCTTGCAACAAGTAAAAAAATATTTTTAGATCTTAAGGTTGAAGTCGACCCAAACTGGCAAACAACATACTTTTAAGCAAAAACCGAAGCACGAAACTCGAAGCACGAAACTCGAAGCACGAAACAAATTAAA
>JBBEDP010000105.1:0-1715 GCA_040881235.1 Patescibacteria group bacterium | reverse complement strand
TAGCAAGCTTAAATAGGGATGCCGAAACAAGTTCGGCATGACAGGGTGGGTGCTGGGAATGACGGGGTGTATTTTGTCATCCTGGAGCGACCGCAGGAAGCGATAGGATCTACTTACAAAAAGATTCTATCACTTCGTTCCAGAATGACAGGTGGGCGGTTGAGAATGACAGGTGGGGCTTGGAATACATCTGGAAACTTTTTAGTTTTAAGTTGCAGTTTTGACTTTTGAATTTTAAGTTTTGAGTTAGTATCAATACTTAATACTTTATACTTAATAAGTAACCCATATGTTATTTATATTCTCTATATTTCTCCTCTGGAGAGCTTTTGATTTTGTTATTGCTTATTTTTCTCCTCGTTTCCTTCCTTACCTTGGCCATTTTTCTTATGTAAGAGATCTTGACGTAATTAAACTGCCAGACTTTATTAAATCTTTTGCCAATTTTGATGGGTTATTTTATATAAGAATAGCTGAAAACGGATATTCTCAATTTGAGCATGCATTCTTTCCACTTTATCCAGGCCTGATTAATGGCCTAACAACTCTTTTTGGAGGCGATTCTCTTATTGCTGGTCTTATCATCTCAAATCTTGCGTTTTTGTTGGCTCTACTGATTTTCAAAAAATATTTGGAAAATATATTTAATAATAAGAACATTGCTATATGGACAATAATATTTATTATTTTATTTCCTACATCGTTTTTCTTTGGAGCTTTATATACAGAATCTTTATTTTTATTATTTTCAGTTCTTTGTTTTTACTTTTTAGATAAAAAGAAATTCATCAGGGCTTCCGTTTTTGCAATTTTAGCATCGCTTACAAGATTTATTGGCGTTTTCTTATTTGTTCCAATACTCGTTTATATACTAAATACTAAACTGAAAGACACCCGTAATAAAATACAAGCTTTTCTTTATACGTTATCCCCGTTTATTGGACTTGCTATTTATAGCGTATATTTATATTTCACGACAGGCAATTTCTTTGAGTTTTTTACATCGCAAGAGGCTTTTTCTGCAGGAAGAAGCACGAAATTGATACTATTTCCTCAGGTAATTTATAGGTATATAAAAATTTTTATTACAGCTGATGTTAATTTTCAATATTTTATATCCACTCTTGAATTTTTAGTATTTTTGACTTTTTTTGTAATCATATCTATACAAATTTATTTAATATTTAAAAAACAAAAGTTAAACATAGCTTTATTGTCACTTTCATTATTCTCACTTATTAATTTACTAATTCCAACATTTACTGGAACTTTCTTATCAATTCCTAGATTTGCTCTAATATCTCTATCCTTTTTTATATTTCTCTCGTTAATTAAAAACAAATTTATTAAATCAACTATTGTAATTATTTTTTTTATTACTCACATTGTTCTACTTGCCTTTTTTATCCAAGGATATTTTATAGCATAAACCAATATAAATTACTCAATTAACCTAATTATTCTAATTGACCTAATCAAGAAACAATAACCAATCACACAAGAACTCCAAACAAGGCCCAATTACCAATGACCAATAATCAATGTCATTCTGAGCGAAGACGCGTCTGACGCGTTCGAAGCGAAGAATCCCTGTTAATCTTCAGAGGATCCTTCCCACTTCGTCCTCAGGATGACGTAGAGTAGATTCTATCGCTCCCTTCGGTCGCTCCAGAATGACAACCCCCATTTGGCACAATTGGTAATTGCTCATTGTG
>JBBEDP010000104.1:0-11049 GCA_040881235.1 Patescibacteria group bacterium | reverse complement strand
TAGTGATGAGCGAGTAGACCTTCGCGATATATTATCTATAATTGTTGATCTTGCACAAAGAGGTTATTTAAAAATCGAAGAAAGAAAGAAAAAAGATTTTTATTTTATCAAACAAAAAAATTTCAAAAATGATAAAAAACTTTTATCTTTTGAAAAAGAATTCTTAAGCGGACTATTTAGCGATTTAAAAGAAGTTAGGCTAAAAGATAAGAAATTATATATAACAATTAGCAAAGTAAAAAAAATGATTTATGATCAACTTGTTATAGATAATTTTTTTCCTAAAAACCCCGAGAAAATTCGAAATTTTTATATTTTGATAACTTTTTTAGCGATAATTACAATTAATATTCCGCTTGCTATTATAAGTATAATTTTTGGTAGGATTATGCCAAGAAAAACTCTTGATGGAGTAAACGCAGCAAATATCTCTAAATCACTTAAAAATTTTCTTGGATCTCAAGAAAGACAACTAGAATATCAAGCAAGAAACCAAATGTTTTTTGAAAAACTTCTCCCATACGCCGTTGCTTTTGGAGTAGAAAAGGTTTGGGCAAATAGATTCAAAAATATCGAGATGAAAGAGCCAGATTGGTATTCGGGCCAATCATCATTTAATAGTACAAATTTAATATATGGTTTAAATTCATCTTTTAAAAGCGTCACAGTTTCTGCAACTCCAACAAGAAGTAGCTCTGGTTTTAGTTCAGGAACTTCATCAGGTGGTGGATTTTCAGGCGGCGGAGGCGGCGGAGGAGGAGGCAGTAGCTGGTAACTGTATGTTAAAATATATCTACAGTTCCCGTAGTTCAATCGGATAGAACGTTAGATTGCGGATCTGAAGGTTGAGCGTTCGAATCGCTCCGGGAACACAGTTTGGGTCTGTGGTGAAATGGTATCATGATGGTCTCCAAAACCATTGTTCTCCGTTCAAATCGGAGCAGACCTGCAAGTTTTAAGAGTTCAGCAGACAATATGACAGATAATAAATTTACTAGAAACGCAGATGGAGATAAGTCTATATTCTCAAACTATGAAAAAAAGTTTGCAGATAAATACGCTCCAAAAATACCGAAAGTATTAGAAACAGATATTCTTACATACTTTTCTCTTGCGTGGACTTTTTTTATACTTCTTTTTGGATATTTAGGAAGTTTTGACTTACGTTGGTTTTGGTTGGTTTCTTTGATGATAGTATTTCATTATTTGACTGATATGTTTGATGGTGCTGTTGGAAGATATAGACAGACTGGACTTATAAGGTGGGGTTATTTTATGGATCACATGCTTGATTTTATATATCTAAACTCAATATTTATAAGCTATGCATTTATTTTTTCAAAAGATTCACACTTATTTATACTGGCTATTATGGCGATATTTGGAGCTTTTTTTGTGAACTCACATCTTTCGTTTTCTGCAACAGAAGAGTTTAAAATTACTTATCTCAGAGTAGGTCCAACAGAGATACAGTTAAGTTTTGTAATTTTAAATATAATTATTATATTTACCGGATCAGCTTTTATTGAAAAGTTTCTCCCGTTTTTTGTCGCAGCATCTTTAATCGCCCTGTTTGGTTTTATAAATAAAACTCAAGATAAAATTTGGAAGATAGACGTAGAAAATAAACTAAAAGGTAAATGAAACTCATCAAAAATAAACTTCTTATTATTCTTTTTATATTTGCAGTCCTATTTGTTGTTTTAATCATTCGAATGATTAAAGACTACGGAGAAGCGACTGTAGGAAATCAAGCGAAGATCATAAAGAATGAAAAAAATGATTATAAACCATACGTTGGTGAAATTAATAAATCAGTTTTTGTTCCTTATTGGTCTTTAGCCTTAAATGATGGATTAAATACATACGATCGTTTAATTTATTTTGGTATTTTAGGAACTGTAGATGGGATTAATACTGATGAATCAGGTTATATAAACTTACAAAAATTTCTATCTATAAGCTCAAAACAGTCAGAAAAATACTTAACAGTGAGAATGACTAATACTCAAGAAAATTTATTAATTTTAAAAAATAAAGATTCTATGGCTCAAATAATAGACGTAAGTATAAATATAGCAAATCAATATGGTTTTTCAGGACTTGTCTTGGATCTTGAAATAAGCGTATTATTTGGCGATGAAGTTATAAATCAAATAAGTACTTTTTCAAATGATTTTTACAGAAAATCTAAGGAAAATAATTTGAATTATTCAATTGCAATTTATGGCGATCTTTTTTACAGAGGGAGACCTTATGATTTAGCTACGCTTGCCAAAAATTCTGATGAAATTATGATTATGGCATATGATTTTCACAAGAGTATAGGTGAGCCTGGTCCTAATTTTCCTTTAAACGGGCGAGAAATCTACGGGTATGACATGGAGATGCTCATGGATGATTTTTTACAATATGTTGGCCCTAAAAAAATAACAGTAATCTTTGGAATGTATGGTTATGATTGGATTGTTGATGAGCAGGAAAGGCCAATTAAAGCAGCTCAAGTACTGACGTTAAATCAAATTCGTTCTAAACATTCAAATGATTGTAATGAAGAGAGATGTGAGTTTGTGGATGATGCGGATAGGCGACATGTAATTTGGTTTGAAAATGAAGAGTCTGTGGCAAAAAAAATTGAATACTTAAAAAGTAGGGGAATAGGGTCATTTGCATATTGGGCAGCAGGATACTTCTAATATAAAATTACTTATTATTTAATTAACGGGTTAACGTGTTAACGAGTTAATATTAAACAAACCCGTTAACTCGCAAAACTCGTTAACGGAATAATATTTAATCTGATTTATCAGCTTTTTTGAATCCTCCCAGTTCCTTTAGTTTCCACATAAATAGTGCAGCTCTGTTTCTTGCGTTGGCGTCAATTACAAACCTTAAGGCTTTTTCAAGCATTGGTCTGTGAATGTTTTTTGCAAATTTGATGTACATGCTTTTGTGTTTGGAGTCATTTAGTTTTTCTGCTAGGTGAACGCCGTATGATTGATATTCGCGGGATACATATTTGTCGCTTATTGGATCGAATTTTTTTAAAATGTCATTTACAGACTTCATATTGAGATTGTACCAAACAATCATATAACTTGAAATGTGGAACTTGAAACTTGTAAATTAGCTCACAGGCTTCACGTTATTAGTTTTAAATTTTAGACGAGCTAACTGTCATCCTGAACTAGATTCAGGATCTGCAGATTCCCGCTTCCGCGGGAATGACAACTGCCCTCTGGAAATACCAGTTGATAAATGTTTGAAATTTAGTATTTAGAATTTGTCTCGAATTTCGAGTTTAGAGTTTCGAGTTTATTGTATTTTATGTGTTTTGTGTATTTCCCGGAAAATCTGGGACTGAAGGTTGTGAGTCTGATCCTACGTCGGCTTTTGTTTTTAAACTGTCAAGTATTGCGTCTAATTGCTGATCTGAATTAATTGGTTTATCTATTGCTGGTTCAGGCGTAGTTGCTGGCGGTGGCGTTTCTACTGGCGGTATTTCTGGTTCTGGCGTTTCTGGGATTGTTGGTTCAACAGGAGGAGTATCAACTACAGGATCTGGTGTAACTGGATCTTGGACTGCAGGATCTGGTGTTTGTTGGTCTGCTGCTGGTTGATCTGATGTTGGAGGATCAATAGGAATAGTTGATTCCATTGTACTAGATGTATCATCAGAAGGCGTTGTTGGTAGTGGACTTGGGTCTGTAGGAGGCTCTGGTGTTGGTTCTGTTGAAGGAACTTCTGTTGGCGGTGTTTCTACTGGCGGTATTTCTGGTTCTGGCGTTTCTGGGATTGTTGGTTCAACAGGAGGAGTATCAACTACAGGATCTGGTGTTTGTTGGTCTGCTGGTGGTTGATCGGTTGGCATATCAGATACTGCTGGATCTTGGACTGCAGGATCAGGAGCTGGTTGATCGTTCGGCAATTGGCTACCCTGATTATCTGTTGGACTATCATTTGGAGTGTCCACGGTGCTGTTTGCTGATTGTAAGTTTGCACCTATTATATTATCAAACTCAGATTGTGTAAATCCTTTTAGAACGACAGATTGTCCATCATCTTTATCGATTTTTGTTACAGGAGTTCCTGCAAAGTTATTTGATACGTCAAGCATTTCTTGTAAGAATTCTCTATTGGATTGGACATTTTTTTCTTCAAATGCGATGTTTTTTGAAGCTAAATAGTCTTTTTCCTGTTTACAAAATTGGCAGTCGGTTGTAGTGTATACGGTTACTTTCATTGGTTAATTCATTATGAATAAAAACAATAAGTTTGTCAACCGCTTTTTAATAAACTAAATTAAATATTTTTAAGTTAACGAGTTTTGCGAGTTAACGGGTTTGTTTTTAATTAACTCGTTAACGCGTTAGCCCGTTAATTTATTTAATATATCAATAAAAATTTTATTAAATAAAATTTTTTCTTTTTGTGTGAAATCCGAAAGGACATATTTTTCTCCATCAATCCAAGAGTCAGATATTCTTGCGTCAACGCCAATTCTTATCCTCCAAAAATCTTTAGTTTTTAAAGTTTCTTCAATAGATTTTATTCCATTGTGTAGTTTCGGACCAGTACCTTTATCAATTTTGAATTTTCCAAGCGGAATATCAAGATCGTCATGGGCTATATATAAGTCGTTCAAAGAAAAATTTTGATGTTTTTTTAAAATTTTTTGAACAAACTGACCAGAAAGATTCATAAAAACATCCGACTTAACTGGTTTTATATTTAAACCCGTTAACTCGTCACCCGTTAACTTACTTAATAAATAATCCACGAAGTGGTGCCCTATATTGTGCCGATTATTTTGATATTTTATTCCTGGATTTCCAAGCCCTACTAGAAGTTTCATAGATTATTGATATTGCGGTTGTTCTTTTCCGCTCTTCATTAGCGCGTACATGAGCCCCAAAGCCGCAATAAGACTCACCTTACCTATTGTTTTCCCATGTTTTTTCATAAAAGCCTCGAATTGGCCAATTTGCGTTTCTGAAAAAAATTCTTCTAGAACTTTTCTTCCCGCACCATCAAAATTACCTGATTTAATTACAGATCTGATATTGCCTAACCAATCAGGTCCAGAACCATTAAAAATTTCAATTAATAAACTGTCTAATGAGCTGTCAGAAGTATTTAATCCTTCTACAAATCTTTCTGAATTTGATTGTAACTTTTTATAAAGTTCTAATTCTTCTTGAGAATTAACGTTTTTAGCTAATTCTTTAAAATGTTCTAACAATTTTGCTTGTTTTTCAGGAGTAGCACCAAGAAGTCGCCTTATAATAGAAGCATCATCAATTATTAGTCTAGATGTTACTTCATCAGCAAGTGCTTCATCCTCTACGTATTGGACAATATCTCTTGATACTATTCCTCCTGATTTACTAACAAGATTCTCAATGTTTTTTGCTAATTTATTATTTTGATCTGAATCAGAAAAATCCTCCTCGTTTATAGATCTTATATACCCACCGATAATTTCTTTTTCCTCATCTCTCAAAATACTATCTTTTCCTAACAAACCTTCAGAGCCGCTTAGCAATAACATTTCGGTCAACCTTTTTCTTGTAAGCGTAATAACCCCCTCTTCTGTAGTATCAATACCTGTTCCGTCAGGCGTTGATCGGTAACATGTAACTGTATTATCCTCATTTATTTTCGATATCCTAACAACTCTAACTTTAGAAGTAGTTGGAAGATCAGGATCTTTTAAATTTACTATAAATCCATGATCAGTATCTTGATCTAAATTTCTTGGACCACCATAGGAAACTGCACTTAGCACTCTTAATAATTTCTTTTGCGGATTTTTCTCAAAAAAGTCAGTAAGTTCATCTTGAGATTTATTCTTGACATCAGAGTCAATTTTTTTACTCTCAGATTTAAACACAAAAATTGAAGCTTTTGCCAACTCAATTTTTAATTGATCAGAAGAAAAACTTATTTCTTTAATTTTAGGCTTTGAAGTTTCATCTTTTTCCGTATCTTCTTCGGGCGGCTCATGTAATTCGCGTGGAAGTGAATCGTCAATAGCTCCACTCTCTGCTTTATGGTCAGGCGATTCAGAATCTGATACAGATTCATCAACCGGAGATTCTTCTGGAAGAGCATCTTCAGTTTTGGGCTCGGGTAAAGGCTCTATAACAGGCACTACTGGTGGATCCATAACAGCAACCCCTTCACCTACACCCGGTCCATCTGACATATATAAATATAGTAGTTGACTTGATAAATAATATCAACTAGTATCATTATATATGAGTGAGGCTACATTATTGGCAGAACCGATTACTCCAGATGTTTCAGTTAGTACACCTAATCCTGTAAAAAACAATAGGCAAAAACGAGAACAGAAAAGAGCTGAAGCAGAGAAACCAAAACCTGGAGAAATAAGACTTCCAATCTCAGAATTTATACCAGGTGCAAGTCCGAGATTAAGTACAAAAGAGGGAAAAAGAACAAGGCCGATTGAGGCAGGAAAATTAAAGACTGAAGCAATTTTTTCTAAGACTGTTATCGACGGTTCAGCAGAATTTTTATTAGAACATTTAAAGCAACTTCAAAGAATTGATTCAAGATTATTAGATCCAGAAAATCACTCTCATGAAATAGCAATGTTAGATGAAATGGCAGATGAAAAAGGTAATATTAGTGAAAGTAAAGTTAGAGAATTTGTAAAAACTAGTGATGGACTAAAAATGGTACAACAAATATCTGACATAAGAACGAGATATGAAACCTTTTCTATGGCTGCAGATATTGTTGCGGCATGGGGTGTGACAGAACAAGGACCAATTGATACAAGATTGACAATAAGTCTTGATAGACTTGCAAGAGAATTTCATGGACGATTAGGATCTTTTAAAAGCGGTGTGAGATTCCCAGAAAGATTAGCTGGGGTAGGAGGCGCAATTATAGGTGCGACTACTGGTGCTATAACTGGAGCTTCTTTAGTAGAGTTATCAAGTCATCTAAATGGCATGGTAGATTTTTTTAAAGGAATCAATAGAGTTGGCGGCGGAGCATTGTGGGGCGCCTTAGTTGGTGGGGTTGGTGGAAGAGAACTTGGTCGTAGGTTTTTATCAAGCAGTGGAGACATAGATGTTAGGGCATGTACTGACGGAATAACTGCGATCAGAGCATTACCTGACAGTGAGAGAGCATATATCCGAGCAGTATCAGGAATTAATTTTGAAGATTTTGATGTAAACGCAGACAATCAAATAATTTGGACAGCTATGCCTGCTGATAGAAGAACAAATGATATAGATACAATAACAGAAGAAATTAGAGGAAGACTTCAACTAAGACAAGAATTTTATAATGCAATTGGATTAAAAAGACCGGATACAAGATCTGTACCATTTCAACTACTTGGAAGAAATGTTGAAGCAATTCCACAAACAAATACTATATGGTTAGATAGGGTAAAAGAAATTTATGACGATTTAATTCCCGGACCAGCAGCTCCTCCTTTAGGACCAGCTGAAGAATTGAATCTTTATATTCAAGCTCAACAACAAGCGCTTAATGAATACATGGAAGATTTCATGTTTAAAGTAAAAGATAAAGGATTGCATAGACGTAAAGGTGCATATATTGATTTTAGAGAAAGTATTAGTCAATTAGAAGCTACTAAAGTAAGATTAGAAAACAATAACAATGAAGAAAAATCAATTCTTCAAGCAAGAGTAGATGCATTAATTGGTAACGAATCTGAAGGATCTGAGACTAAAGGAGGCGATTATAAAACCGTAAAGGCAGAAAGCAGCGTTTTTACAGAACGAGAAGATTTACAGAGAAGCATTGATGAAGAAACTCAAGAAATTATCCTAAAAAACTCAAAAGGAGTAGATGCGACCGGAGTACGAACTCTGGATGAATTAATACAGAAACATCTGGATATCTTGAGCACGGACCCTGTTAGTTTAGGTTTTATTGCAAGAAAAGAACAAGATATTTTTGGTAGAACAAATACTGCACTAACTAATGTTGACAATTCATCAAGAAGTGCAGGTGAGCAAAAAAATGCAATCTACGCTAATCAAAAAATAGAGCTTGATGCTCTTACTACTTTAAGAAACCAAATAGAAATACAACTTCAAACAATAAAAGAAAAAAAGTTTGAGTTTGATAAAAAAATAAAAAACATAGATGAATTTGACACAAGTAAAACAAGAGATATTGTAGACAGATTAAAGATCGATAGAGTATTTATATTATCCTTAGGTTTAACTGATTATCAACTGTCAACTCTTTCAATAAGTGAGTTAAATGCATTAATTAACAATGTAAATCAAGCGGATATTGATCAAGGTGTTGGTGACCCTAGAGGATGGGGAGAGAATGAAAATTTGGATGTATCAAGAAGGAATGTCCTTTTACACGCCATAGTTGAGTCAAGAACAAGACATAGAATGTATGAGACATCTTTGATTTTATCATCAGGAATATCAGTAACAGATTTAAGAGATCGATCTGTTGATGAAATTAATAGGATTGCTAATGCGAATTTTGCATCTGGAGGAAGTGGTTGGTCTCCTATACAAAACGAAGACATGGTTTCTTATATTCAAAGATCTAAAACTACTTTGGATAAATCTGATTATGCAAGAGCAGATATTTATAGGACTTTTTTAGGTGATATTGAAATTGAAGCGCAGCAGATAAAGGATAGAATAAAACGTATTGATAACGGAGACTTGGTAAGAGAGTTAGACGCAGCTAATGTATTGATGTCAGATCCTGGATCACTATATACAAGAACAATAGCTGCTTTAAGAAACGTTGGTTCAAGAACAGGTCTGTTTGACACTTCAACAATACCTTTAGGCGGGGAATATGATTATACAACAGAACAAGAGAGAGAATTTAGTGCTGGAGCTAGAACCCCAAGACCAAGGGCCTATTATGAATTTTTAAATTTAATATTTCAGTATCAAAGTCAGGAAAATCCCGGACAAGCATTTTATACAGGAACTTTGCTTTTAGAACCAAATGCTCTTGCTAGAATCTTTCGAAATAACCCCAGACTTCAATTAGCAGGTGTACGAGCAGACTTTAACACCGTTATTCGTGGACTAGAAGAACGATTTAATGATGGTCGTATTAACGAAAGAGATATAAGATTAGCAATGGTTGATGTGATAGCCCATGTTAAAGGTCAGGCTCTATCTAATTAAAACTATCTATGAATATTACAACTGAAAATATAATTAAACTTTTAGCCAAAAATGAAGATTCTGCTAGAAATTTATTAGAGAAGTTTAATAATTTAAGCCCTGATGAGAGATTTGTAGTAGAAAACAATATTTGGAATCTCTATGATTTTATGTATCAGCAAAAATTGGATATTAATATGCAAAAAACATTGAACGATACCGGAAAAGGTAGTAAAGAACTTTCTAAAAATTTTTACAAACAAATAGAAGAAGAAACACAGAAAGAAATTGAAAGGGAGTTTTATAGTAATACACAGAGTGCTGATCTTGCGGGCGTGAGGGATAAGATTTCAAAAATTATCGGCAATTAAAATACTTAATAGGTAATGTGTAACGTGTAACTTGAAACGTGAAACAATAATTTTATTCTTCTTGTGAGACTCCAAGTAATCTTGTGATTACTTCTTTTTTGTAGCGTCTGTCGCCACGTGAGTTGATTCTTATTGCCGGAAGCTTGCCTTTTTTACCCCATCTTTTTATGGTAAGTGGAGAGACTCGAAGAAGTTCTGCAACTTCTCTGATGGTCATTAGATCTGGTAAGTCAGAGAGTGATACTTTTTTGCTAGTGTTTGACATGGTGTGCAGCATTATAAGAGAGTTTTTTAGATTTGTCAAATTGAGACGCGAAACAAAGAGATAGAAGATATATTAATAGCTATAACTTCAAGTGCGATTGTTGATTATAATCTACAGACTTTATTTCGCGATTAATTTATTATTTTGTTAACGAGTAATTAATCTTTTGTCATTCTGGAAGGAGCGCCAGCGACTGATAGAATCTTAAATGAGAGAAAAACTATATTTTGTATATATACTTACAAACTTTACAAACAGCGTTATGTATGTTGGAGTAACCAACAACATTAAATCGAGAGTATATAAACACAAACAAAATAGAGGATCTGTATTTACATCAAAATATAATATAAATAAACTCGTTTACTATGAAATGTTTAAAGATATTGAATTAGCAATATTAAGAGAAAAATCTATTAAGAACCTAATAAGAGATAAAAAAATTAAACTAATTAAAAAGTTTAATCCTAAATGGAATGATTTATATGATGAGCTTTAGCTTGTTTTAGATTCTATCGCTCCTTTCAGTCGCTCCAGAATGACAGGGGGATCTTTGGTCGCTTCTCACTTCGTCCGAGGGACTCCGAGGGACGAGCCAGAATGACAAATGAATGTTTAATTACTCGTTAACTCGTTAACTTTTTAACTTAGCAACTTATCAATGTAATTATTACAAAATAAGTATTGACATTTAGCATTGTAATAATTACTCTTATAAGTATATATAGATGTCCCAAGAGTTTGCGTCGGATAATTCAGGAGACGGTCTTTTTGACCGCCTAAAGTTTAATAAACATCGAGGTTTTTTCTCGCTTATATTTGTGACGCTTTCGGCAATATTGTTACTTGTCACCTTCTCCGCAGTACAACAACAACAAACCACCCAATCCAGCGCCTCTGGATATGGTAACTATTCATCATGTTCTGAAATAAAACCCAGTAGCTTTTTCCCGGAAAATGATAAAAAACTTTTATGTGAAAACGCTCCATTTAATTGTGAATGGAAAAACAGTAAGTGTATTGATAAAGGAAGTAGTCCTTCTGCGCCTTCAACGGGATCTATTTCAGAAGGAAGCAGATGTAAAAGTGATAGTGGTGCAACGGTTGGGACATGTGTTTCTGGGACTGTTTGCACAGCTCTTAATGATGGCACAAAAGCTGCTGTTTGTAGAAAAACTACAGTAAGTACTATTGCAGAAGGAAGCAGATGTAAAAGTGATAGTGGTGCAACGGTTGGGACATGTGTTTC
>JBBEDP010000103.1:0-1780 GCA_040881235.1 Patescibacteria group bacterium | reverse complement strand
TTTTGGATATTTTGTAGCATAAAATAATAACTCAAAAGTCAAATCTTAAAAGTCAAAACTGCAACTAAAAACTAAAAACTTTTAAGTTATAAGTTAACTTTTGACTTTTGATTTTTAAGTTTTAAGTTTATACTGTTATCTATGTCTCCTCTGCCAATTATTGAAAAGATTACCTCTGGGAATTCATCATTTAAATATTCAAAAAGCGGAGGCCCTTCGTTTCTATTTTTTTTCTACTTAGCCTTTATTGTGTTGTTTTTTATATTTTTAGGAATAAGACTTTTTCACTTAACTATTGTAAAAGGTGATTACTATCGAAGGTTAGCTGATGAAAATAGAATTCAAAGGGTTATTATTGAACCAAAAAGAGGAGACATTATTGACAGAGACGGAGAAATAATCGCAACTACAATAATGGGAGACACTGAGAAGGACGAGGATAGAATTTTATCTAAAAGAATATATAATTCTGGTGAGATTGCGTCTCATATAATAGGATACCGACAGATTGGCGATAAAAGTGAGTTAGAAAATGATAACTGCAAAATCAAGCTAAAGCTTGGAGATAAAGTAGGTAAAAAAGGCATTGAAAAGCTTTATGAATGTGAATTAAGAGGCCGAAACGGAGAAAAATTAATAGAACTTGATGCTCGTGGAAATTATTTAAAAACACTTACTGTGCTTCCACCAGAAGCAGGCAAGACAATCCAACTCGCTCTTGATCTAGATTTACAAAAAATTGCGTATGAGCAATTAAAAGATAAAAAAGGAGCAATTATTGCTATTAAACCGAAAACAGGTGAAATATTAACAATCGTTTCATCACCTTCATTTAATCCTCAATCTTTTGAAGATAATAATCAAGAGGCTATTACGGGTCTTCTCGGAGACGATAATGATCCTATTTTTAATCGAGTGACTGAAGGAACTTACCCTATTGGTTCTGTTATAAAGCCTTTTATAGCTGCAGGTGCATTGGAAGATAAAAAAATTGATGAGAATACTAAAATCGAGGATACAGGGTTTATAAAAGCAGGCCCTATCACATTTGGAAACTGGTATTTTTTGGAATACGGAAAAACCGAAGGAGAAGTAGATGTTATTAAAGCTCTAAAAAGATCAAATGACATCTTCTTTTATAAAGTTGGGGAACTATTAAGCGCACCAAGAATAAAATATTGGTTAAATGTTTTTGGGTTTGGCGGGAAAACAAATTTGGAAATTAATCATGAAGAAGGTATTGTTCCATCTCCGTTTTGGAAAGAAGAAACGCTTAAAGAAAGATGGTTTTTAGGTGACACTTATAATTTCTCAATAGGACAAGGATATATGCTTGTCACTCCACTTCAAGTAGTGCACGCTACTTCTGTTTTTGCAAATAATGGAGAGCTGTGTGATTTAAATCTTCTAAAATCTAATAAAAGTAAGTGTAAGAGTTTGGGACTTTCCAATAAAACAATTGAATTAATTAGAACAGGTATGCGAGATGCTTGTGCAACTGGAGGAACTGGCTGGCCTTTATTTGACTTTTCTGTTAATTCAAAAAGTATTCAAACCGGGTGCAAGACGGGAACTGCTGAATCTGTTGGAAAAGACAAGCCACATGCTTGGATATCTGTATTTGCACCGTACGAAGATCCTGAAATTGTGGTTACAGTTCTTGTAGAAAATGGAGGACAGGGATCTGATATTGCTGGACCGATGGCAAAAGAAATTTTGAAAACATACTTTTCAAAATAATTACTTATTAAGGAATTAACGTGTTAACGGGTTAACGAGT
>JBBEDP010000102.1:0-1792 GCA_040881235.1 Patescibacteria group bacterium | reverse complement strand
AGAGGTATATCTGTTGACGACATAATAAGTTCAATTGAAACCGCAGTTTTAGCCGCCTACCACAAAGAATTCCCCGGAACCGAGGAAGAAGAAGGCTTCAGTGTAAAAATAAATAGAGAAACTGGCGAATCTAGAGTTTTCAAAGATAAAGAAGACATTACCCCTCCAGGCTTTGGAAGAATTGCCGCACAAACTGCAAAACAAGTTACCCTACAAAAAATCCGAGAAGTAGAAAAAAAAACAGTAATTTCTCATTACCAGTCACAAATTGGTAATACTGCAAGAGGAAGAGTTATAAGATATGACGGATATAACGCATTTGTTGATATTGGTAGAGTTGAAGCTGTATTGCCAAAAGAAGAACAAATAAAAAATGAAAAATACGTGGTAAATGCTAATTCCATGTTTTATATCAAAGAGATCTCTGACGATAATTTTGGAAACTCACGCGTAATAGTATCGCGAACAGATCCAAAGCTAATAGCTGAACTTTTTAAAAAAGAAGTGCCTGAAATATCAAATGGTACAGTAGAAGTAAAAAGCGTTGCAAGAGAACCTGGAGAAAGGGCAAAAATAGCTGTATTTAGCAGCCAAGGAGGCGTTGACCCTGTAGGAGCATGTGTTGGGCAAAAAGGTATTCGTGTTCAAACTGTTACTAATGAGCTTGGAGGCAGTGAAAAAATAGATATAATTCAGTGGAATAGTGATGATAAGCTATTTTTAATAGCATCTTTATCGCCTGCAAAAATTATTGAGGTTGAAATACTCAAAGGTGATGAAAAAAAAGCAATAGTGACTGTAGATGAGTTGCAAGCACCTCTGGCAATTGGTAAAGGCGGAATAAATGTAAATTTAGCATCAAAACTTACTGGCTATGAAATAGATATAAAACAAATCCCTGCTTCAGCTGAAGATAAAAAGAAATATGCCCAAGAATTAGAAGCTAAAAAAGCAAAGATTGAGGTAGGGTCTAAGCCTGAAGCCCCAGTCAAAGAAGTTGAGGTTGAACCTCAACCTAAAGAAGCAGAAATTGAGAATAAAGAAGAGCCTCAAGAAACAAAACAAGAGGAAGCACAAGAAGAACAACCAGCAGAAGAAATAAAACCTTCAGAACAGCCTACTGAAGCAAAGCTAGAAGAAACTAAGGTTGACGAATCGTCTGCTTAATAAGAACCTCTTTAAAGAACCTCGATACCTTCGGTTCTTTGCATAGTTAACTAGTTAATTGACGGGTGGCGAGGTTCTATCATTTGTATAAGGTATAATAACATTATGAAATATAGACCTCCAGTAGTAGCCATTTTAGGACATGTAGACCATGGGAAAACTACACTTCTTGATTTTATTCGGAAATCTAAACTTGCAGATAAAGAGCACGGTAAAATAACCCAAAGCATAGGAGCGTATGAAATAAAAACTGAAATACAAGGCTATAATACAGATAAAATAACGTTTATAGACACCCCAGGTCACGAAGCTTTTTCAAAATTAAGATCTAGAGGAGCAAACATTGCAGATATTGCAATTTTAATTATTGATGCAAAAGATTCAGTAATGCCACAAACAGAAGAGTCAATATCTCATATAAAAAGCGCGGGTATCCCCTTTATAGTAACTATAAACAAAATCGATTTAAAAGACGCCAAACCTGAAAAAGTTAAAACAGATTTACTAAAATATGATGTCATGGTCGAAGAAAAAGGTGGAAAAGTACCAACTCTAAATATATCGGCAACCAAAGGAAAGGGAATAAATGAACTATTAGAATCAATTCTACTACTGGCTTCGGATT
>JBBEDP010000101.1:0-11505 GCA_040881235.1 Patescibacteria group bacterium | reverse complement strand
CTTATATTCTCATTTTTACCTCTACTAAATAATGCATTTCTCATTTCAATAAGCCTACCGTTATTTTTCATGCTTGAGATACTGTTTATTTGCGTAGCTGTATACGACGCATATCTTTATGAAAAATAATCAAGTCCTATCCTTGAACTTTGAACAAAAAAGCTCGATAAACTATGCGTCAGGGCCCCTTCTTATCGTAGCTGGAGCAGGAACTGGTAAAACATTTGTTATTGTTGAGAAGATAAAGCGTATTATCCAAAAAGGCCTTGCAAAACCTGAAAACATTCTGGCTCTTACCTTCACTGAGAAGTCTGCTGCTGAAATGGAAGAGAGAGTTGATAAAGCGCTACCTTTTGGATATTTCCCAATGTGGATCTCAACATTTCACTCTTTTGCGGATAAGATACTAAAAGAGGAAGCTGTACACATAGGTCTTAATCCCGCTTTTAAGCTATTAACTCAAGCGGAAAGTGTGATGTTTATAGAATCAAACCTCTTTAAGTTCGATCTAAAATATTTTAGACCTGCAGGAAATCCACAAAAATTCACAGAAAGCTTATACCAACATTTTTCAAGATTAAAAGATGAATATATCTCACCTGAAGAGTATTTAACGTGGGCTAAAAATAAACAAAAGTCAGACATTGAAAAAGAGGAAAAGAATAAAATACTTGAACTGGCGCGCGCGTATAAACTCTACCAGGACCTGATGATAAAAAACGATTTTATGGACTTTTCTGATTTGATTTACTACTTACTTGAACTTTTTAAGAAGAGAAAAAACATCCTCAATAAATATATTAAGTTATTTAAATTCATTTTAGTTGATGAGTTCCAAGACACAAATATCGCACAATACGAATTAATAAAAATGCTCTCCCCTGCAAAAGCCAATCCGCAGCTGACTGTAGTAGGAGATGATTCTCAGGCAATTTATAAATTCCGAGGCGCTTCTGTATCTAACATTTTAATTTTTATGAAAGATTATCCAAAAGCCAAATTAATAACGCTTCGCAAAAACTACAGATCAAATCAACAAATACTTGATGGAGCATATAACCTTATTCAAAAAAATAATCCCGACACATTAGAGACCAAGCTAGGAATATCAAAAAATCTAATCTCCCAAAAAACCACATCATCAACCGCGGAAAAAATAAGTTTTTTTTGGACAAATGATTCTGATGAAGAAACAAACGCAGTAGCCGAGGAAATATTAAAGCTCAAAGATAAATATGCTTATTCTGACATTGCCGTATTGGTTCGAGCAAATAATCACGCTGATTCATTTGCAAAGACTTTCGCACAGAAAGGAATCCCTTATCAGTTTTTAGGTCCAGGCGTCTTATATAAACAACCCGAGATTAAGGAGTTGATAGCCTACTTAAATATACTCACTGATATTGAAGACTCGGTATCGCTTTTTAGGGTTTTTAGTATGGATATATTCTCTATCTCAAATAGAGATCTATCTTATTTATTATCTTTTTCAAAAAAAACCAGGCTACCCTTATTTAGCGCTTTAGAAATAATTCTAAATAATAAATATAAAGATATACCTATACAAACCGAAATTAACTATCAAAAACTTGCTCCGTCAATTACAAAAGACAGCCAAGAAAAGTTTTACAAACTCTACAACTTGATAAAAAAACACATGTCTCAAATAAATAAGGAGACTGCAGGACAAATACTATATAACTTTCTTGAAGATACAGGATATCTTGCAAAAATCGTCACATTCAAAACACTAAAAGAAGAAAAAATTACACTTAATGTATCAAAGTTTTTTAAGAGACTTAAAGTCTTTGAAGAAGACCATGAAGACTCTAGTGTATTTGACGCTGTTGAATTTATCAGAATGAGTATGGAACTTGGGGAATCCCCTAGCGCTCAAGATGTTGACTCCCCTATTTATGACGCTGTAAATATTATGACAGTTCATGGATCAAAAGGATTAGAATTTCCTATTGTCTTTATGGTAAATTTGACAAAAGACAGATTCCCAACAAGAGAGCGAAAAGAACTACTTCCAATTCCACAGGAATTAATCAAAGAGATACTTCCTGAGGGAGATTATCATCTTCAAGAAGAAAGACGACTTTTTTATGTAGGTCTAACGCGAGCTATGGAGCGAGTATATCTAACATCGTCAAAATGGTATGGAGAAGCAAAACGAATCAGAAGATTGTCTCCGTTTATTGTCGACACTTTAGGAGAAGACTTTATAAATAAACAAGAAATAATCATAAAAGATGAAAAAGAACAAATGTCTATATTCGACTATAAAAAAGTCGAGACTGTATTGAAAAAAAAGGAAGGAAATTTAAAATATCTTTCGTATTCTCAGATAAATACATTTCTCACTTGCCCGCTAAGATATAAGTACAGCTATATTTTAAATATTCCAGTTAGTAAAAACGCAGCTCTTGTATTTGGTGAAACAATTCACGCAAGTCTTCAAAAGTTTTATAGTGACTTTATTAAAAATAGAAAACTCGGATTGAAAGAACTAATTAATATTTATAAGCAAGAGTGGATACCTCAGGGTTATTCTTCTAAGGCTCATCATGACAAAATGTATGATAGCGGCAAAATGATGCTTACAACATTTTTTAAAAAGTTTCATAATAAAAATCAGGAAATAATTGACTTAGAAAAACCTTTTAGAGTAAAAACTGCACAAGACGTAATCCTTAGCGGAAAAATGGACAGAGTCGATAAAGTAGGCAATAAAATTGAAATAATTGATTACAAAACAGGCAAAACACCAGATGAAAAAAAATTAAAAAAAGATCTACAACTGTCAATATACTTTCTTGCAGCTACAGATAAAAGAATGTATAACAAAAAGCCTGAAGAAGTATTGCTTACCTTATTTTATCTGCAGGATATGAAGAAAATCACCTTTGTTAAATCAAGAGATGACACGCATAAAATAAAAGAAGCTTTGGGAGAGATTATAGATAATATAAACAAGAGCGATTTTACTCCAAAAGTAGGGCCGTGGTGTAATTTTTGCCCTTACAAAATGATTTGTGAAGCTTGGCAGTAATCTCTATTCAATTTAGTATAATACACTCATGCCCGAATACATTGTCAAATCAAGACTATACGCGAGGCTATCAGAAACCATTGTTCCTATTCTTACGTGGGTTATTATAACTTTACCACTTTGGCTATCTCCCTTTCATCCAGCTATAGTTGCTTATTTTATTATTTCTTTCGATACCTACTTTTTTTACAAATCAGCAATAACAGTCTATTACGCCGTGATTTCATACAAAGCAATCACTAAAACAAGCAAGGTCTCATTTAGAAGACGCATCTTATCACTAAAACCAAAACATATACAACATTTCATAATTATTCCAAATTATAAAGAGCCAATATATAAACTCGAGGCAACTATAAAAAGCATAGTTGACACTGACTATCCATACAAAAAACTAAGCTTAGTACTAGCTTTTGAAAAAAGAGAAGCAGCTGCCTCAAGCAAAGCTTCAAAGCTTAAGCGAAGATATAAAAAGTACTTTAAAGATGTTTTGGTTACATATCACAAACTTGAAGAAGGAGAAGAAGAGGGTAAGGCCAGTAATCAAACTTTTGCTGCCAAACAGGTCAACGCTCAGATTGAAGAATCTGGAATAGATAGAAAAGATATTTTAATCACAATATGCGATGCCGACAGTATTCTTCCTAAAAATTATTTTTCCTATCTTACATATCAATATGTAAAAGATAAGGACAGGCAATATCATTTTTATTGGGCCCCTGTGCTTTTATATAATAATTTTTGGAAACTTCCTTTTTTTGTTCGAATGCAAGCTACCTTATCATCAATTCTAAGACTTTCGTTTCTATCACAATCAGAAAAGTTAATACAAATATCCACGTATTCAACAAATCTGTGGTTATTGGATAAAATAGGATTTTGGGATGTTGACATAATCCCTGAAGATTGGCATATATATTATCAAGCATTTTTTAAGTTTGGAGATAAGGTTCGGACTATCCCTTTATATACTCTAATAAACGGCGACGCTGTTTATTCTGGTGGTATATTTAAAACATTAGTAAATCGATATGAACAGGAAAAAAGATGGGCGTCTGGAGCATCAGATATCGGATACTTCCTAAAAAATATTTTTACAACAGGGCATATTAAATTTGGCTCAAAACTCAAAAAATTTATATTTCTAGCAGAAACTCATTTATTCTGGCCTATTTCTTTTTTTATTCTCACAATATCAGCAATCATTCCTCCACTTATAAATCCAACTTTCAGAAGAACAGTACTTGGTTTTATACTGCCACAGCTTGCAAGCGCAATACTTACTCTTACAACTATTGCAATCATCGTCTATATATATCTTGATATTAAACTTAGAAAAAAATTCAGACAAAAAACAAAGCTTATCAAATTACCTCTACTTATAATCCAGTGGTATATGCTTCCATTAGTATCTTTTGTACTCTCGTCGCTACCTGCACTTGATGCACACACTAGATTAATATTGGGAAAAAAATTGAAATATAAAGTTACTGAAAAAGTTTAAAGATCTATAATATAGCTAATGCTTGATTTTCTGTTTACAAAAACTCCCCTATCGTTTTTTACTCAAAGTCTTTGGCGAGATGAAGCTTTTTCATATATTATGACAAAACAATCAATTGCAAATATTTTTTATCTTAGTGCGAATGACTACACTCCTCCTGTGCATTCTTTGTTATTAAAGTTTTGGGTATGGATTTTTGGGCCAGGAGAGATAGTATTAAGGTCTATGTCTTTGATTTTTTATTTTGCTTCTGCATATGTTTTTTATTTATTTCTAACAAATATATTTAAAATTAAAGGACATTGGAAATATGCTTATATGACTTTATTTTTCTTAAATCCTATGTTGCATTATTTTGCATTTGAAGCACGAACTTATTCTTTAGTAGTACTTCTTACATTAATGTCTTTTTACTTTCTGCTCAAAAAAAACTACAGACCGTATATAGTGACCGCTGCAATCGGGCTATACACACATTACTTTATGGCCTTTATAGTTTTAACTCAAATTTTATATGTTTTTCTAACTGAAAAAAATAAGAAAAAATTATATAAATACCCAGTTTATGTATTTATATTATTTCTTCCTTGGATATTATTTGTACTCAATCAAAATAACATTGCCAACGACCCTTTCTGGATAAGCGCAATATCTTTAGGTGGACTTAAACTAATTCCTGCAGTACTTTATTCAGGATATGAAAACGGCTTTTATTATTTAAATGAAATTGTTTCCAACTTAAATCTGACCATTTACTTATATATTTTTCTAGGAGCACTTATATTATTTAAAGGTTCAAGTAAAAATAAAAAATGGTTTACCTTGCTTTTCATATGGGGATTTTTACCAACTTTATTGGCTCTTGTAATCTCAATTTATAAACCTATTTTTCTTGCCAGATATCTTATAATTTCTACACCTGCAATAATTATGTTATTGGTATTGGTAAATGAGCATCTAAGAAAACCTTTTAAATATCTCTTATTTATAATATTGTTTATTCAAACTTTTAACTTCGCAGGCCTGCAAGCGGAAAACAGACAAAAACCAGATTATAGAAATACTATTTCGGAAATAAAATCACAATCTGATTCAAGCGATCTTCTTTATGTTAGTAGCGAGTTGGATTATCATGTCGCTCAGTATTATTTTGACGAAAACAGAGTTTTCATATATGGTAAATCCTATGATGATATCCCTAATTTTGTTGGAAAAGCACTTATTCCGCAAGACTCAATCAAAAATACCATTCCTGTTTATCCTTCCAAAGCTTTCATTCTCTATCCTGAATTAATTTATGATGTTAAATCCTCCTTTTAATTTATTTTAGATATAATAAGCAATAATGAAGCACTTAAAAAAGCAAGACATAAAAATATACTCTCTCATCAAACAAGAAGAAAATAGACAAAAAAATACATTAATGATGATACCCTCAGAAAACATGGCGTCATCTGCTGTTGAAGAGGCAGTCGGATCTTCACTTGAAAACAAATACGCTGAGGGATACCCACATAAGCGCTACTACCAAGGTCAGGCAAACGTTGATGAGATAGAAATAGAAGCAATCGAGAGGGCCAAGAGTTTATTTAAGGTAGTTCATGCTAACGTTCAGCCATATTCAGGATCCCCTGCTAATTTTGAAGCATACAACGCAATATTAAATCCTGGAGATAAAATTATGGGGCTATCATTAAGCTTTGGTGGTCATCTAACCCATGGGTCTACTGCTTCAGCAACAAGCAAATACTTTAAATCTATTCAATATGAGCTTGGTGCCGATGGATATATCGATTATAAAGATCTGATGAGAATTGCAAAAAAGGAAAAACCAAGAGTTATTGTTGCAGGTACTACTGCTTATCCAAGAATCTTGGAATGGAAAAAATTCTATGAAATTGCAGAGGCTGTAGGAGCATATCTTCTTTGCGATATATCCCATATCGCAGGCCTTATAGTCGGAGGCGCATACCCATCTCCTGTTAACTATTCGCACATTATAACCACAACAACTCATAAAACTTTACGAGGACCAAGAGGAGCAATGATCTTGGTTACTAAAAAAGGAATTCAAAAAGATCCGGATTTGGCAAAAAAAGTCGATAAATCTGTATTTCCTCAATTACAAGGTGGACCCCACATAAATACAATTGCAGGCATTGCAGTGGCCTTAAAAGAAGCGTCAAAACCATCTTTTAAAAAATATGCTAAACAAATAATAAAAAATGCGAAAGCCTTGGCAAAAGAATTAACAAAAAGAAAATTTGATTTAATTTCAGGAGGTACTGATTCACATCTGCTATTGATTGACCTAAGAAATAAAAATATTATTGGTAATACCTTAGCAGAAGGATTAGAAAGTATTGGAATTGTAACCAATTATAATTCTGTTCCTTTTGATACAAATCCCCCATTTTATCCAAGTGGTATAAGACTTGGAACTCCTGGAATTACAAGTCGTGGGATGACAGACAAGGATATGATTGTCATTGCTAGTTGTATGTCTGACTTATCAGATGCCCTAGCAAATACAAAGATATCTCTAAACTTAAGTTCTGAAGATGAAAAAAAGAGGGCTGAAAGAAAGAAGATCATTGATAAAACTAAAATTATTCCGGCTCTAAAAAAGAAAATACTTCTCTTATGTAAGAAATACCCAGTTAAAAAAAGTTATTAATTATTTCTAGACTTTTAATATGATTTTCTATCTAATTATTGCTAACTTAGTAATGGTAATAAGTTTTTTCTTTAAGTTAAGCAAACTTCCTCCTGAAATTCCTTTGTTTTATTCGCACGCTACAGGCGATGCTCAAATTGCAGATTGGTGGATGATATTTCTTCTTCCTCTACTAATGAATTTGCTTTATTTTGCAAATACTTTTATGTATAAGAAATTTTTCTTAGGAAACGAGTTTGTTGAAAAGGTAATCTATTATTTTAAGTTTCTTCTAATATCATCATTTACATTGATCTTTGTAAAAATTATATTTTTAGTTACTTAAATGAGTCTCGTAATTGTACTTATTATTTCTGCGCTTGTTTCATTTCTGCTCACTATACCAACTATCAAATTTGCTCGAAAATTAAATATCACGACGGATTCTAAAACTAGAAGACATCCGGCACATACTCACACAGGAATAATACCAAGAGGTGGAGGAATTCCCATATATATTGCATTCTTAATCGGAGTTCTTTTATTCGTTGAGATTAATAAAATAGTTTTAGGGATATTACTTGCAAGTTCTCTTTTAATAATTATGGGAGTACTTGATGATATTTTTGATATATCTGCTTACTTTAGGTTTTTTGCAAACCTTGTCATATCTGGAATCGTAATCGGCTTTGGACTTGGCATTCCGTTTATTTCTAATCCTTTTGGGGAACCAATTAGGCTAGATCAGTTTCAACTAGCTTTTGAATTCTTTGGCGAGCGTAAAATCTTGGTTTGGGGAGATTTGCTTGCGCTTATATGGCTAACATGGACGACCAACATGGTAAATTGGAGCAAAGGAGTAGATGGACAATTACCTGGATTTGTAGCTATTGCTGCAATATTTCTTGGACTACTAGCTTATAGATTTACTGCTCACGATATTACAGCGCAAACTGTGGTCCTACTGTCATTTATAACAGCTGGCGCCTTTATAGGCTTCTTACCGCACAACTTTTTTCCGCAAAAAATAATGCCAGGATATGGAGGTGGTAGTTTTGCAGGTTTTATTTTAGGAGTTTTATCTATTCTGTCTTTTGGTAAAATCGGAACCGCACTATTAATTCTTGCCATCCCTTCGATTGACGCTGTATACAGCATTCTGCGAAGAATAAAAAATAGAAAATCTCCATTTCGAGCAGACTGGGGACATTTCCATCATAGACTTCTTGAGATTGGTTGGGGCAGAAGAAGGATAGCAATATTTTATTGGATAATAACTTTTGTCTTAGGCATTGCAAGTCTTTATCTATCAGGAATCGAAAAATTAGTTGCTTTTTTGACAATAGGCTTTGTTTTACTTGCCTTTATATTTATTTTAAACGATATAAAGTTATTAAATACAAAATCTAAGAAATAAATTATGTACTTTTATATAAAAACATTTGGTTGTCAGCAAAACTCTGCTGACTCAGAAAGAATAGCTTCTTCATTTAAATCGAGAGGCTTAAAACAAACAGATTCCAAAAATGATGCTAACTACATAGTAATCAATACCTGCATCATTAGAGAGTCTGCTGAAAATAGAGTTTACGGCTTGGTAAATAATCTTGGAAAATTAAAATTAAACAAAGAAAAGAGAGGTGAATTTTTCAAAATTATAGTGACTGGATGTATGGTCGGTATGGCTTTCAGAGATAAGACTGGAGAATATCTCGCTAGAATAAGAAAACTCATGCCGCAGGTTGATGAATTTATGCCAATTGAAGAAGTTGGATTTGACAATCAACCAATTAGGCAAAGTAGTAACGATGCTTGGGTTCCTATATCAAACGGGTGTAATAATTTTTGTACTTTTTGCGTCGTACCATATACAAGAGGAAGGGAAATAAGCAGACCGTTTCATGAAATCTTATTGGAATGTGAGGATTTAAAAAATAAAGGATTTAAGAACATAACTCTGCTTGGTCAAAATGTTAATTCTTACGGATCAGATTTGGTACTTGGTCCAGACAATATCCAGACAATAAGAGATCTTAAAAATAAGACCTACTTTAATAAAATAGAACTTGCACCAGCGCGAATAAAAGTAGAATTTAAATATAAAGGAAAAGCCATTGAGCCAATTTATGTAAAACATCTTGGAAGATATAGGATTCCTACATTATTCCCCTACCTTCTCGAAGCAGTCGCTAAAATTGGATTTGGAAGCGTTAATTTTATTTCGTCAAATCCATGGGATTTCTCAGATGAACTTATTAAGGTGATTGGTGAGCAAAAAAACATATCAAGGACCATACATCTTCCTGTACAATCAGGCGATGATAAGGTTTTAAAGCGAATGAACCGCTGGTACACTCATGATGATTATCTTAATCTAATTCATAAAATAAAAGAGGTTGTTGGTGGAGCAAGATTTACAACAGATATAATAGTTGGTTTTTGCGGAGAATCCAAAAATCAATTTGAAAACACAGTAAAGCTTGTTAAAAAGGTTGGGTTTGAAAAAGCATATGTTTCTATGTATTCTCAAAGACAAATAACAGCAGCATCAAAAGTATATAAAGACGACGTTCCTTATAAAGAAAAAAAACGACGATGGCAAGTGCTAGAAGAATTAATAAACAAACCGAATTTAAAAACAAATTAATATTTATTGATTTATACTAAAATTAGATATGAAACTTTTGGTTACAGGCGGAGCTGGATTTATTGGTTCTAACTTTATTCACTATTGGCTTAATAAGTATCCAAACGACCAGGTAATAAACTTCGACAAGCTCACATATGCCGGAAATCTTGAAAATCTAAAAGAAGTACAAAATAATAAAAATTATAGTTTTGTACAAGGAGATGTGTGTAATCCCAAATCTGTAGATGAATCAATGCAAGGAGTTGATATAGTTGTTCATTTTGCAGCAGATTCTCATGTTGACAGATCTATCTTAGACGCTGATCCCTTTATACAGACCAATATTGTTGGGACTTATGTGCTTTTAAAAAGCGCGTTAAAAAATAAAGTTTCTAGATTCCATCATATATCTACAGATGAAGTTTTTGGATCGCTTGAATTAGATTCAAAAATTAAATTCAATGAAAATACAAAATATGACCCAAACAGTCCTTATGCAGCGTCAAAAGCCGGATCAGATCATTTAGTCAACGCCTTTAAGAGCACGTATGATTTACCAATAACAATTTCTAATTGCTCAAATAATTTTGGGCCTTTCCAATTTCCTGAAAAATTAATTTCACTTGCAATTACAAATATTATTGAAGATAAGAAGGTCCCTATTTATGGAGATGGACTCTATATTCGAGACTGGTTGTATGTTGAAGACCACTGTAGAGCAATCGACTTAATACTTAATAAAGGAATTGTAGGTGAAACATATCTTGTTGGAGGAATGACTGATGAAATCTCAAACTTGGATATAATAAAAAAAATAATTTCTTTGATGGGTAAAGACGAAAGCATAATTGAATTTGTAAAAGATAGGCCTGGGCATGATAGAAAATACAGTGTTGATTGGTCTAAAATAAACAAAAACCTTGGATGGGAACCAGAAAATAATTTTGACGAAGCACTTAAAAAAACAATAAATTGGTATGAAACCAATAAGGATTTATGGAAAAGAATTAAGTCAGGAGAATACAAAGATTATTACAAACTTCAATATGGAGAAGGACAATAAATGAAAAATATTATTGTTTCTGGGTCAACAGGTCTTGTAGGATCAAGAATTTTAGAGTTACTTAGAGAAGATTTTAATTTTATACCATTATTAGTAAACCAGGTCGATATAACAAAAAGTAAAGAAGTCGATGAATTTATAGACTCTAAAGATTTCGATTTATTTCTTCACTTGGCAGCATATACAAATGTCAATGGAGCTGAACTTGAAAAAGATATAGCTTATAAAGTCAATGTTGAAGGTACAAAAAATGTCTCTTCCGCTGTCTTAAAGAAAAATAAGGAGTTTATTTATATGTCTACAGACTTTGTTTTTTCAGGTGACGATAAAGAAAAGTCTTACACAGAAGATGACAAGCCTAATCCATCTGGAGTATACGCAAGCTCAAAATACGAAGGAGAAAAAATAGTAAATAAAAAAGCTATGATTACTAGAATTTCATTTCCTTATAGAGCTCGCTTTGAAGCCAAGAAAGATTTTGTATCATCCATCAAATCAATGTTAGAGAGAGGGCAGGAAATACACGCTGTTACAGACTCTATAATCACGCCTACGTTTATTGACGATATTGCTTTTTCAATAAAATATTTAATAAATA
>JBBEDP010000100.1:0-1881 GCA_040881235.1 Patescibacteria group bacterium | reverse complement strand
AAGGTTAATGTTTTTAAGTGCTTGGAATGTAAGCTCTCTATCAATTTTATAGTCTTTATAAACATTTTTTAATTTAATCATAGATGACATCGCCCTCTTTTATACCAGATTTTATCTGAGTAAAGTCTTCGATTACCTCACCTGTTGTCACATAGGTTTTTTTCTTTGCTCCATTATCCTCAATCAATACATACTGCCTTGAGTCTTCAGGGTGTATAAATTCAGACGGCACTGCTATTATGTTTTTTACTTCGCGAATTACAAACTCTACATCTCCTGTCATACCTAATCTATATTTATAAGTTAAATTATCAACGTCAAAAAACAACTTTGCCTCATATACCGTACCGCTCTCGCCTGTAATTGGAGCAAATGATATAGATTTAATTTTTACATTTATATTTTCATCTGGATATGGGTCTAAGGTCAAAATTCCTTCACTTCCTTCTTCCAAACCAACAAGCTCTGTCTGATCAATAACAGCTGAGAAATAAATACTATTTGGATTAACTACTTCAAATTCTGCTTGTGCTGGAGTTATATTAACTCCTGCAAACGGGCTTGAAACTTTAGTTACTACACCAGCAATCGGAGTAAATAGATTAGAAAACTCAACTGACAATTTTTGAATTTCAACATCCAAAACCGAAAGATCTAAATCTGCTTGCGCAATATCTCTTATTCTTCGAGCTGTATTACCGCTTGAGTATTCATAGTCATCCTGCGTTTGATCAAAATCAGCCCTCTCTTTTATATAGTCTCTGAGCTCTTTATCTAACTTCTTTTTTACCTCTCTTTGATCAAGCGTTGCAACTGTTTGAAATTTTTTTACATACTGTCCTTCTTTTACCCCTACCCAATTAAGTCTTCCCGAAGTCTGAAATCTCAAAGTCACTTTTTCATCTGCATTGATATTTCCTGCAAATGTTAAAGTTTCTTTTAAGTTTTGTTTTTTAACTTTGTATGTAGCTTCTCCCTCACCTTTTCCAGAGGAAACCTGACGATATAAACCAAATCCCACTAAAAATAATAGGATTATTAATATAAGCCAATGTTTTTTAATATGTTTAAATATCTTTTTCATAAAAACGGAGCCCAATCTGCAATCGGCATAATATTATAAATCAAAAAGTTCCAGCTATAAAATAACGATGCAGGTACCACTATGGTAAAAAATACTATTAAAAATGCTTTCGATGTAAAGAATTTGTTAAACGCAATAACTGCAATCGGCCAAAGCGGAAGACTATATCTTGCTATGTCTCTGTGTTGAATAAAGAGTATAGATATAAAAAATAAAATCGCAAAGTAAAACAATGTCCTAAATTTTGTCTTATAAAGATAGACAACCGTCAGACCGTATAAGGTGAAGTAGAATATTAAGTCATCCAGCCAGGCAGTTCCCACCCATACTTTTTCAAAATTAAACGCTGAAAAAGGATACGGCATAGGGACTACCCCGCCTGTATGAAAATATACAAAAAAATCTCCGTATTTGAAAAAATAGAATAAAAAGACAGAAAATAATGAAAATGGTATTAACAATAGCCACAAAGAATTTATATTAAATTTTTTTGTTTTTAAGTAATTAATAAGTAAAATTATTGAATAGGCTCCAAATAAAATAATTCCTGGAGTTTTAGTCATAACAGATAAGCCACCTAAAATTCCAGATAACAAATACTTTTGTTTATCAAAAAAATAGATTGACATCAAGATAAATAAGATGAATATACTTTCTGGTGCACCCACAGACCGGACAACTAAAAACCTTGGTAAAAATAAAAATACAGTAGTTAATATCAATGGATTATTAATTTTGTATTTACATAACAGAAAATAAAAAAACCATGCCAGCAAAATGGTAAAAGCTATATTTAC
>JBBEDP010000099.1:0-1898 GCA_040881235.1 Patescibacteria group bacterium | reverse complement strand
TTTGATAATATTTACACTTCTTATTGCAACAAAGAGAATAACCTTCAAAAAATAATACACGCCTCTTAATTCTTGCTTCTTACTTCTTAATTCGTTAATTAGTAATTTGTTTATAAAATGTTTCACGTTTCATGTTCCAAGTTACATCATATGTGTTATAATTTGAATTCTTAATATTTTTGTACTTTGAAATATGCCGAAAGGAAGAATTAGAATAAGACTAAAGTCATATGATCACAGGTTGATTGATGATACCTGCCAAAAGATTGTTGATTCTGCAATAAAAACAGGAGCAGCAGTAATAGGGCCGGTACCTCTACCAACAAGAAAAGAGACATATGTCGTAAATAAATCCTCTTTTACAGACAAAGACGCTAGAGAGCATTTCGGTATATTAACGCATAAAAGACTTCTTGATATCGTAAATCCTACGAATCAAACAATTGATTCTCTTCAGCATCTTGAGCTTCCAGCAGGAGTAGAGATAGAAGTAAAGATGTAATTAAGCCCGTCGATTAAATGTTAGTAGCTCGATACCGAATTTTTTATTCGGCAAAGGAGCCCTACCTCTTCGAGGTTCCCCGCTCAAAAAAATTGATATCTTTGCTACTTACTCTAAATTCGTTAATCCGTTAATTATAAATTTAAAATGAATATGTTAATGTTGACCTCAAGGCTACGATTATATATAATACTTGCTACATGGATTTTTTCCAAATAAGGAAAAATATGTTTGGGTAAAAAGTGCGGATTGGATAGATTAGAACGCCCCAATCTGGGGCTTTTTTTATTGTGTAAAAATATGTCAGGATTTATATTAGGTGAAAAATCAGTAGCAACGCAAGTTTTTAAAGAAGACGGCACAAGGTGGCCTGTTACTTTTGTGAAGACAAACCCATGTTTTATTGTTGGAATTAAGACAAAAGACAAAGATGGATATTTTTCTGTCAAACTTGGGTTTAAAGAGACGAAAAACATTAAAAACCCAGTACTCGGAGAATTAAAAAAGGCGGGGATTAAAACCCCGCTTCGTTTTTTAAAAGAAATAAGATTGGAATATACAAAAGACATTACAGCAATTGAAGAAGATAAAAAATCAGGATTACAAATCGGAGAAAAAAAATTATATATAGGTGACTTGGTAAACCCAATGGAAGTATTTAAAAAAGGTGACAAGGTCGATGTTAGCGGACAATCTAAGGGAAAAGGTTTTCAGGGAGTCGTAAAAAGACACGGCTTTAAAGGAGGACCAAAAACACATGGTCAATCAGATCGGTGGAGAGCTCCTGGATCAATAGGTCAATCAACTACACCCGGAAGAGTTTATAAAGGAAAAAAGATGGCGGGCAGAATGGGAATGGACAGAGTAACTGTCAGAAATCTAGAAATACACGACATTACAGAAGATGGTCTTTATATCAAAGGACTTGTTCCTGGAGCTATAAGCACATTGTTAGAAGTTAGACCAGCAATATAAAAATGCCAACAAAATCAACAACAAAAAATACATTAGCAGTCTTTGATTTATCTGGAAAGAAATCTACAAAGACTGTTACTTTACCACAGGATATTTTTGGAAGTAAGGCAAGTGACATACTTCTTGCTAAATACGTGCGAGTTTATCTGGCAAACAAAAGATCGTGGAGTGCGGTAACAAAAACAAGAGCCGAAGTAACAGCTTCCACAAGAAAAATATATAGACAAAAAGGTACTGGAAGAGCAAGGCACGGAGCGCTAACTGCCCCACTTTTTGTTGGAGGAGGAACTACCCATGGTCCAAAAGGAATCGGTAGAAAATTAAAACTTAATAAAAAGCAAATAAAACAAGCATTATTTGGAGCTCTTTCAAAAATTAATCAAAACAATAATTTATTTATACTCTCAGATGTGGTATTAAA
>JBBEDP010000098.1:0-1941 GCA_040881235.1 Patescibacteria group bacterium | reverse complement strand
AATTTAGGTTGTTCTTGCTGTACAAACTTCATTATCGCTTCTACTTCTTTTTCAGAAATAGGAGTTGGTTTTACACCTGCTCCAACAAAACCTGTGATGCCTTCTGTAGTTTTTACAACCAACCAAGTTTCATCATTCATGACCATTTTTACGAGAATATACCCTGGAAAAACTTTTTCTTTGATTGTTGTTTTTTTACCTTTTTTAACCACTACGTTTTCCCTAGTTGGAATTACAATATCAAAAATCTTGTCTTCAACACCTAGGCTTGTGACTCGTTGATCAAGAGCTTGCTTTGCTTTTGATTCATATCCTGTCTTTACATGTACCACATACCATTTAGACCCTGTTTTATCTTGCGGTTTTACAGGATCTGTTTGAACGTCTTCCGGCGATTGGTTTGTTACGTCTTCATCTATCATAATTAGAAAGTTTATTTAGTCAAAAATTCAAGCAGTTTTGCTAGTATAACATCTAAAATACCAATATAAAAAGCAATTATCAAAGATATTATTATAACTATTAACGATAACTTAACAACTTCATTTCTTGTTGGCCATGTAACTTTTTTAAGCTCCTCAAATATTCCATTAAAAAATCCATTGCTTACTTGTTGCTGATTAACCATCCCATATTTTAGCATAAAAAGCTAAAATTACTCTTTCTTTTTGTCTTTTTTTGCTCTTAATACAATGAGCGTCGATAAAATTACGATTATTAATCCTACTAAAAATTTTATTGGTAGGGCAATAAAGTCAACTGTGGAATAAACGTTTGGTGAGCCTTCTCCAAAATTTAGCGTTGTTGATAGATCGTACTTACCTAAGAAAAATCCAGAAATCAACAAAGATGCGTCTCTTTTACAATAAAAGCTCTGTCTACCTTGGTCGCAATTAATTTCTGCTGAAGGCGTGGCAATCAACTCTCTTTGACTTTCAGCTAAGATCGTTTGTGGAATTACATTGTACACTGCCTTTTCACCAAAATTACCTCTCAATACTATGTCTCCATTTGGCTTAATAAGATTTTTACCTTTGTTTTCTGCTGTAAGTACAATTGGAATTATATCTCCGCTATCAAAAACACGGTACTTCTTACCAAATAAATTAAAACTGTATCTTGATAAGACATCAAATATAGCTATTTGTCCTTTTAAATCAATTCTGCCACTTTCAGTCACTGTAATTAAGATATTGGTCCCTATCTTTCCTCTAGCTTGCGATGAAGATAAACCTTCTATTGCAGGGTTTGGAACTGTTTCAGAAATAAAAGTATAGTAGTAATCACCTTCTGGTGCACCTTCTGGTATTCTGATCCTAAGTAAAAGTTGTTGGTCTTGATTTGTGTTCAAAAAATATGACTGCCCAAGAGAAAGATTTGAATTATCAAGTTCAAATCTCACAGGACCTTGAAATTCCTCAAGTATATCAACTTCGCCTCTGTTACCTTTTGGCGCAAATGAGAATACATTTGATTTTAAAATAGTTGGGTCTCCAAAGTTTCTTATTTGGTAAGCAATTAGTATTGATTTTCCTGGTTTTATAACTGCTTCTAAATGTGGTGGACTAACTGAGAGTCCAATTTGCTGAGCAAAAGAAGCTTTTGATATAAAAAATAAAACAAAAATGATGAAAATAACGCTTACTGTTCGACTTTGTCTTAAGAAGCTTGATACCAAATTTTTAAAAAGCACTTGGCGGGTCCTGTCAAGAGTTTCCTTCCCGTCAGTGCTCGACATGGATGCCATGATCTGCGCGCTGTCGGGACCCCTTCCTCTCTTGCCACCCGTCAATTTATTCACTCGCGTACTCTTTAAATTCATAATTAGTACGACGGCGTTGCCGTAAAGTTTATAATGCTTCTATAAGTTCCCGCTGGTTGTATACTTGACACATTTACCTTAAAAGTAACAGTTGATTCTCTACTTCTACCAACATCATC
>JBBEDP010000097.1:0-1979 GCA_040881235.1 Patescibacteria group bacterium | reverse complement strand
GAGCCTGGAACACAGCTTACAATGAGAGTTAGACATTTTGGAGGAATTGTTATATCCGACGTTACTCAAGGTCTCCCAAGAGTCGAAGAACTTTTTGAAGCAAGAACTCCAAAAGTTATATCCCCTATTGCAGAATTTGACGGCAAAATCTCAATAAAAGAAGATACTGATAAAGAAGTCTATTTGGTAAAAATAACCTCAACTGGAAAAGAAAAGCAAGAAGAGCAAGAGTTTTTGATTCCTATTTCACAAAATTTAAAAATAAAAGATGGAGAACTTGTTGTTAGAGGAACTCCTTTATCTGAAGGTTACTTGGATATAAGCAACGTTCTTTCAATTAAGGGTTTAAGAAGCGCACAACTATATTTGTTAAATGAAGTACAAAAAGTATACGACTCACAAGGAATTATGATTCATGATAAGCATTTTGAGGTTATTATTAGAAAAATGAGTGAAAAAATCATAGTAGAAGATGAAGGAGACACTGCGTTTATAAAAGATGAGGTTGTATCAAGAATAAGGTTTGAAGAAGAGAACAAAAAAATGTTAGCACAAGGAGGAAAGCCATCTGTTGGTAAAGTATCAATACTTGGAATTACAAAAGCTGCAATTTATACTGATTCTTGGTTGTCTGCTGCTTCCTTTGAACAAACTACCGCAGTATTGAGTTCTGCTGCTATAAAAGGTCAAGTAGACAACTTGTTAGGCCTAAAGGAAAATGTTATAATTGGAAGGCTTATCCCTGTAACTAAGGAGTTAATTGATAAGTATTATGGAAGTTTTTTAAGCAAATATGCCCACAATCAACCAACTGATAAAAAAGAAGAGGGGAAAGAAAACTAGAAAATCTAGAGCTGTAGCTCTTAAATCTTCTTATAACTATCAGAAAAGAAAATACGTTCAGACTCTTAATCCTATGAAAAGAGGCGTGTGTACTGTGGTTCGAACAATGACCCCAAAAAAACCAAACTCTGCGCTTAGAAAAGTCGCTCGTGTTAGATTATCTAATAAAACAGAAGTCACAGCTTATATCCCTGGAACAGGTCATAATTTAGCAGAACATTCCATCGTATTGATTAGAGGTGGAAGAGTTAAAGACCTTCCTGGTGTGAAGTATCATATAGTTAGAGGTAAATATGACACTGGTGGTGTTGAAGGACGAAAAACTTCACGATCCAAATACGGAACAAAGACTGATAAATCGTCAACCTCATAAATTTATTTATAAATCATTCAAAACTACAATGCCTAGAAGACCATATAAGAAAAGACCTATTGAAAAAGATGAAATTTACGGAAGTCTTGAGGTTTTAAAACTTATAAATTACATAATGTTACATGGTAAAAAGAGAGTTTCTGAAAAAATAGTTTATGGCGTTCTTGAAAAGATAAAAAATGAAAATAAAGATCCTATTAAAACTTTAAATCAAGCAATTTCAAACGTGGCTCCTGACCATGAGGTTAAACCAAGAAGATTAGGTGGAGCTTCATACTTAGTTCCAATTCAAGTTAGAAATAACAGAAAAATATATCTTGCTCTAAATTGGATAGTAGAAAAAGCATCTGCAAAATCAAATAAAGAGTTCAAAACCTTTGGCGAGAAGCTTTACAGAGAGATTGTTGACGCTGCAAATAATCAGGGAGATGCAGTAGGAAAAAAGCTTGAAACCGAAAGACTTGCTGAAGCAAATAAAGCCTTCTCTCATCTTAAATGGTAAATTCATAAAATGATATGGCACAAAAAAATATAGTAACTACTACAGATAGAAACGTTCCTCAAGACAAAATTAGAAATGTAGGAATAATCGCTCATATAGACTCAGGCAAAACAACAACAACAGAGAGAATTCTTTTTTATACAGGAAGAAGTTATAAAATCGGTGATATCGATGAAGGAACTACGCAAATGGATTGGATGAAGCAAGAAAGAGAAAGAGGCATCACTATAGTATCCGCAGCTACAACTACCTTTTGGAAAG
>JBBEDP010000096.1:0-12585 GCA_040881235.1 Patescibacteria group bacterium | reverse complement strand
TTTAGGAATTTTTACAGCTGTAGGATTAAGTAATAACTTAACTACATTAATAAACTTTTTGTTTTTCAGCATAATATTTTCTGTAATTCTTTATTACTTTAAAAACAAATACGTTCCGAGATATATAGGAATACTTTTATTAGTATTTTATTTTTCTTATTTATATTTTCTAATTATTTAAAATGAACTTAAAACCTTTAAAAATAAATAAAATACCTAAAGCGCCTGGTCTTAAAAAACTTATAGGTCCAAGTTTTATCCTTCTCGGGTTGGGTCTCGGTAGTGGCGAGATCATACTTTGGCCGTATCTTACTTCTAACTTTGGAATGGGAATAATCTGGGGGGCTATACTTGGAATTACTTTTCAGTTTTTTATGAATATGGAGATAGAGAGATATGCTTTGATAAATGGAGAGAGTGTTTTTGTAGGACTTGCTAGAAAATTCCGGCTTATATCTTTATGGTTTTTACTGTCAACTTTTATTCCGTTTGTGTGGCCTGGAATCGCCGCTTCATCTGCTGTACTTTTTGGGACTGTTTTTAATATAGAAAATACAGGAAATCTATCAATTATTTTTTTGCTTATAATGGGTTTGATACTTACACTTGGTCCTATTCTTTATAAAACTGTTGAGACTTTCCAAAAAACTCTTATTATGATTGGTGTTCCTACAATTTTTTTACTAAGCCTAATTTTAGCTAAATCATCTGATTGGATAGATTTGGCAAAAGGAGTAGTAGGCATTGGTAATGGATATATGTTTCTTCCAGAAGGAATTGCTATAGCGACTTTTTTAGCAGCATTTGCATACTCAGGAGCTGGAGGAAATCTTAATTTAGCCCAAGCTTTTTATATTCGAGAAAAGGGTTATGGTATGGGAAAATATGCCGGAAGAATAACCAGCCTTATAACCGGCAAAAAGGAAAAAGTCTCTCTGACAGGTACTACATTTGAAGTAAATGATAATAGTATAAAAGTGTTCAAAGAATGGTGGAAAAACATAAATATAGAACACTTCACGGTATTTCTTCTTACGGGAGCAGTTACAATTGTGCTTTTAGGACTTCTTTCCTATTCAACTGTTTTTGGTATTGAGGGAAATGAGCAAAGCATAAACTTTGTAATTAACGAGGGAAGAGTTATTGGAGAAATTCTTTTTCCAGCAGTGGGAATTTTCTTTATGTTAGTAGCTAGTCTTGCTTTATTTGGCACGCAATTGACCGTTTACGATGCCACCAGTCGCATTTTAACTGAAAATACAGTAATTACTGCTTATCCTAAGTTAAATGAAAATCACATACAAAAAATCTATTATTTAGTTTTATGGATTCAAATAATTGGCGGTGTTATCATTTTTTTACAAGGTTTTACAGAACCACTTCAGTTATTAATATTAGCAGCTGTTTTAAATGCGTTTGCGATGTTTGTACATTCCGGACTAACATTATGGCTTAATCTAACTAGCTTAGCTAAACCCTTAAGACCGAGTATTTATAGAATTGTATTTATGCTTTTAGCATTCTTATTTTATGGTGGATTCAGCTTTTACTTTATTTATGACAAGTTCTTTTTATAATCTAAGGAATATATTTTTTAAGAATCAGATGTGGATTTTTTGATTTTCTTATTTCTTCTCGTATTTTGACTCCTTCATATTTGTCCCGCTTAAATAAGGGAAACCTGATTATTTTGACTCCTCTGCTTTCCAAAATACCATTAACCCATTCATTGTTACCAAAGGCAATGTCGAAACTACCAGTTTTTTTCTCCAATTGTGTAAACCAAAAATCATCGTCGTCTGGATAATCATCAATGGAGACTATCTTTTGTATTTTATTTAGTAATTTATACTTATTTAATGAAGCTTCGATAAATTTTTTTCTCTCGTCGAAACTAAACGGATTATTTTCATCGTTTATATTTGCACTCCCAACTGCAATTATTAGCAAATCAACGCTTTTTAAAGCTTGCCGTACAAGATATAAATGCCCCCTATGAAACGGCTGAAACCTACCGATAATTAATCCTGTTTTATATTTCATAATTTACTATTATAGAACACAATATCAATCGAGGTACTTAGATATGCTAAACTAAATTGTATGCTAGAAGGAGAAACAGATATTCCAGGTCCAATAATTGTAGGAAGTATTGGGCGCAAGGATATACCTGAAAAAGAACCAACTGCTTCAAGTGGCATTACTGGATCAATTGGTAGAGAAGGAAAAAAAAGAATTATTGGCAGCACTAAAAAGTCCGAGCCTGTCACACCCTTATCGTCATTTGAAGTTTTACAGCCTAAACCAAAAAAGACTACTTTAGTTGAAATTCCAGGAGTTGAGATTCGTCAAGCATCAACCAAACACCATCAAGATGGGATTGCATACAATACGGATACCCAAACATATGTTGTGTGCGATGGCATGGGAGGTGTAGGTTCAGATACGCAAACAAAAGATAATTTTGCATTTGCCCTTGCACAAGCTGTATCAGAACAGTCCGATATAAGCGCTATAGCTCAGATGGATCAGGCAATAGCAATTATTGATCGCGCTAAAAAATTTCTTGCAATATTAGGTGTTGATTTCCAAAAAGACTTAAAATTAAATTTAGACAGTCGAGTAATATCTTCTCTTACTAGAGATAAAATTGTAGGATCTACTATTGCCGCTGTTCAACGTATAGATGGAACTAATACATGGAGAGTCGTAACCTTGGGAGACTCTAGCGTTATTGTTATAGCCGCTAATGGAAAAATAAAAGAGGGCTATGGAGAAGCTTGGCAATTAATATCCCAAGGGAATACCAACAGCGATGGAAGCGCCCCTGATTCACCTTTATGCAGTTATATAGGAATAAATAGAGAAGGAAATCTTGCTATCAGATACAGTTCGCGAGGTCTGACTGCTGAATTTTCTGAATTTGAAGCTTTAACTGGAGATAAGATTGTTATAGTATCAGATGCATATCTACAAAAGAGCTCTCCTGAAACCCTAATAAACGATATGAACAAGACTGCTGAACAATGGGCTGCTGGGGCAAACAAAGACAAGGATGGTATGTATGGTGACGACGCTTCAATGATAATTATAGATCCTTCTAGAGTTTAGTTTAAACATCACCTAGTTTAAGAACGTAGACTACGTAAAAAATTATACCTACCAGGTGTAATTCTCAAGATACAAGTGTCCCCTATGAAACAGCTGAAACCTCCCTATGATTAACCCCGTTTCGTATTTCATTTTAGTGAGGTTTTATAAGTCCTTTATTAAGAATTTTGTCAAAACTTAGTTTTAAAAACCAAATTGAAAGAATTAAATAAAAAATATTTAATATGAAGCTAATTACAAGCCCTTGCGTATCTATTAAACCTTTAAAAATCAAGCTTCTACCGGCTTCAAAAACATACGTTGGTGGTAACAGGTAAGAAATTTTTTGAATTGCAGGTGGTAATATTGAAACTGGATAATATACCGCAACTAATGGAGATAAAAGACCTATTGTCGTCCATGCAAAAGTTTGAATTTTTGTACCAAATCTTAAAATAAGTCCCGAAACAAAAAATCCTACTGCCCAGCCCGTCATAAACAAAATCAAAATAAACGGAATCATATAAAAGCCGTATAAAAAAATGTTAAATTTATAAAGTAGATATGCTAAAATTGCAGCAAACGGCAAGCTGAAAATAGCTTTTACAAGTCCTAAAAGCATTACGGTTAATACCCATTCAGAAAACTTTACTGGGGAAACAAAAATATTTATAAGGTTTCTATTCCAAAACTCCTCAAGTAGATTAATGCTTATCTCGTATTGAGCCCTCCATAAAATAAGCCACAAAAGAAGGCCTGACATTATTATAAGAACAATTTGAGGAAAATCAGGTGCTATTTTTTTAACATACGCACTTGTAATACCCCAAACTAACACATCTATAGCAGGCCAATAAAAAGCGTCGCTTAGTCTATCCCAACTTTTTCTAAAGTAATACATATATCTTATAAATAGTCCAAAAAGTCTATGTAGTTTCATTTTTTTATTTAGATACAACTTGTAAAAAATAGTCTTCCAATGATGGCTTATCAATACTTATCTGATTATAATTAACTCCTATATTCGCAAGTTCTTTTAAAAAAATATGAATTCTCTCTTCTGCAATATCAACTCTCAAAAATCTACTAGATTCTTTATACTCATAATTGCTTTTTTTACAAAACTCTAAGGTCCTTTTAAGCCCGTCTGTAATAAATAGTTCAACATGAGCTATTTTTATGCTTTTAGCGAGTTTTTCTGGCGTGTTATCTGCTATTATTTTACCTTTATTGAGAAAAATCACTCTATCACAAACCTCCTCAACTTCGGCCATATTGTGAGAAGTTAGTATAATTGAGACTTTAAATTTTTCACTTTCGTTTATTATAAATTTTCTTAAATACTTAGCAATATCAGGATCTAATGAAGCAGTTGGTTCGTCTAATAGTAAAACTTTTGGATAATTAATAAATGCTTTTGCAAGATTCACTCTTGTCAGCTCCCCAGCTGATAAATCTTTTATTTCTGAATTGTATAGATCTTTTAATTTAAATAGACTAACTATCTCATTTATCCTTTTTTTCCTATTTTTTATGTCATAAAAATAAGATATGAAACTAAAACTCTCTTTGACTGTTAAGGTCCAAGGTAAGTTAGTATATGTTGATGAAAAGTTAACTCTTTCCAAAATAAATTCTCTATTCTCTTTAAAATTTTTTCCGAAGTAACTTATATCGCCGGCTGTTGGAGTCAATACCCCTAAAAGCATTTGAATTGTTGTTGTTTTACCTGCTCCGTTTGGTCCTAAAATACCCAATATTTCACCCTCCCTAAGTTTGAAAGAGATATTATTTACAGCAAGATATTTACCATATCTTTTTGTTAAGTTTGATACAGAAAGTATATTCATCAGACTATTATTTTACATCACTTTCAGTGCAAAAATAACATTTTTGCCAATCTGACACCTGCGAGGTGTAATTTTTTGGCATTATTGCTTTTGTAAAAGCCTAAAATGGTCATTTTGTAGATTATAATCCGTAGACCTTTTCTTTCTAGTGATGTACAACATCTGTATGAATAAAAAACGGGTCTTTGATAAAGGAAAAATATTCCATATTTGTAATAAAAGCATAGCTAATTACGGAATTTTTAAAGATAAAATCAACTCTATAAGGTTCATTAAGGCGTTATTTTATTACAATAATGTGAAAAACAAAAGAAAGCTCTCAAATTATTTCAAGTTAAAAAAGCTGAAGGAAAAAGAATATAATCTACTAAATTTAAGAGTAGAAAATAAATTTAAGTGCCTTGCTTATTGTATTATGCCTGATCATTACCATTTACTGATCAAAGTATTGACGGACTATTCCCTTTCAAAGTATATTAGTGACGCCGAAAATAGTTTTTCCCGCTACTTTAATATAAAGTTCAAGAGAAAGGGTCCTATATGGCAATCGCGGTTTAGATCTGTAGAGGTGAAAACAGACGAACAGCTTTTGCATGTTTCTAGATATATACATTTGAACCCAGTAACAGACTATTTAGTTGAGAGACCAGAAGATTGGCCTCTATCCTCTTATAGAGATTATATTTATAATAGTTACTATCTTAAAGAGCTGTTTAGCGAAATTACAATTACTAATTCGGAGCAATATAAAAAGTTTTGCGAGGATCAGATAGACTATCAACGAAATCTTAAAAAGATAAAGAAGTTACTACTTGAATGAGACTGCCAAAAAATTACACCTGCGAGGTGTAATTTTTTGTGGCTAGGAAATAAATAAATATATGTTTAGATGTTGGTATAATTTGTCTCTATGGCAAATTTAAGTTGTGGGATTGTCGGGTTACCAAATGTAGGTAAATCTACTTTATTTAATGCTTTACTAAAAAAGCAGGTGGCTTATGCCGCAAATTACCCGTTCGCGACAATTGAGCCGAATGTCGGCGTAGTTGAGGTGCCTGATGAACGACTAGAGAAACTAGCAGATTCTATCGCTTCGCTCCAGAATGACGTTAGGCCGCCAATTATGCCTGCGGTAGTTGAATTTTATGACATTGCAGGTCTTGTTCGTGGTGCACATAAAGGAGAAGGATTAGGAAATCAATTTTTAAGCCATATTCGAGAGGTTTCAGTTGTAATTCATGTTATTCGACTTTTTGAAGATGAAAATATAATAAGAGTCGATACCGCACAAAAAGGTCCGTTAGATGATATGACTATTATCAACGAAGAATTAATATTTGCAGACCTCTCAACCTTGGAAAAACAAAGAGAGCCAAAAGGAAATATTAGCAAAGATGATCAATTTGCGTGGGATACTTTTCAAACAGTCAAAAATGATTTAAACAAAGGTATTTTTATAAAAAATCAAAGATTAACAGACGAGCAGTTATCAACTTTAAAACCTTTAAACCTTTTAACATTTAAACCGCAAATATTAGTTTTTAATATTTCAGAAAATCAACTCACTAATAAAATAGATACTGAAGGAAAAATAAAAAAAATCTTAAATGATTCAAAAATTAAAGAAGATTACATATATCTTTGTATAAAACTAGAAAATGAAATACTTTCTCTTTCTCAAAAAGAACAAATCGAATATTTATCATCTTTTGGATTAGATGAAACAGGGCTTGAAAAACTCATAAAAACAGCTTATTCTACCCTCGATTTAATATCATTTCTCACGGCCGGAGAGAAAGAAGTACGTGCATGGACAATTAAACAAGGTACAGATGCTCAAAATGCCGCGGGCGTGATACATACAGACTTTTTTAGTAAATTTATTCGAGCAGACATTGTGACTTTTGATGATTATATTTCAAACAATGGTTGGTTAAAAGCAAAAGAAACTGGAAAAGTTCATTCAGTTGGTCGAGATTATGTAATGAAAGACGGAGATGTTGTAGATTTTAAGATAGCTCCTTAATATTTTTTTTGTTTTTTAAATTCCAATATTTTATATATATCACCCAAAATCTAATAGAGGAAAATAAAGAAAAAACAAATCCCGGAAAACCGTCCATGAAACCTTTATGTCTAAAGTATGTTTTTAAAAACCAGATGTTTGGCTTAATAATAAAATAGTCTAAAAAGAATATTTTTTTACCTTGTTCAAATAATTGCTCTGCGTCAAATGTCGTATATCTATCCCATCTCAATAGATACCTTGAAAAATTAGGATCTGCGTAATGTAAAATAGCATTTTTTAGAGTGCCTATCTCACCTTTTATTACAACGTTCTCATGTAGGTGTTGAAGATCAAAATGTGCGCCTTTTCTTTTATAAAGTCGCAATACTAAATCGGGATATACTCCCCCTTTCATTAAAAATCTATTTAAAAACAAATTCTTCCTAGGAATCCAAAATCCTCTCGAGCCACCCGTAATAACCAGAATTATTTCCTCTTTTAATTCTTCAGATACTGCTTCATCAGCGTCAAGCTGGAATATCCATTCTCCAGAAGCCTTATCAATCGCTCTTTGTTTATTTTTTAGAAAGTTTTTAGGATTGTCTACTACAAATACCTTTACTTTAGGCCCATATGATTTTGCTATTTCAACAGTCCGATCAGATGATCCCCCATCAATTAAAACTATCTCGTCTGCAAAGTCATACGATGATTCGATCGGATAACGAATATTTTGCTCTTCATTAAAGCTAATAATACATATAGAAAGCTTCATTTTTTAAGTATAACTCTATTACAATATTATATAATACCTAAATAAAAATGCATATCTTAGCTGCCCCAAACAAATTATTAACAACAAAAGCACAGAAGGTTAAAAAAATTGATAAAGTAATCAAAAAGCTCGTTGCTGATATGATTGTTTGCCTTGAGAAACAAGAAGATCCGCAAGGAGTCGGACTAGCAGCTCCTCAAATTGGCAAAAGTACAAGTCTCTTTATAATTAAATCCTCACCAAAATCAGAAGTTGAGATATTTATTAACCCAAAAGTATTAAAGCTTTTTGATAAGAAAGGAGATAAAAATAAAAAGGCAAATAAAAAAAAGCTTGAGGGATGCTTATCTATTCCAAGAATTTGGGCTCCAATAAAAAGAAAATATGGAATTATTCTTGAATTTATGAATCTTGAAGGAAAAAAAATGGAAAAAGAATTTACTGGATATAAATCAATAATTCTCCAGCATGAGATAGACCATCTTAACGGAATTCTCTTTACTCAAAGAGCTTTGGAACAAAAAGCCCAAGTATTTGAAGAAAAAGGTGATAAATTAATTAAGATTGAGATGTAGTGGAAAGTGAAACGTATAACGTGAAACGTGAAACTTATACAATCCCGATTCCTAATGTCTCTGGGAGAAGAATATTTAAGATAAATCTAATTACCGGGCCAAGTATTATATTTAACATATTACTTCCACCAACAGGTAAAAACAGCAGCGCTAATAGGAAAATAATTCCATATCTTTCAAGTTGATACCACTCATTTGCCTGTTTTTCAGACAATAATCCACCAACAACTTTAAAACCATCCAGTGGATGAATCGGGATAAGATTGAATACTCCCAAAATAACATTTATAAATACAGCTGACATTGCTAAAGATATTAAAAATTCAGCTGCCGGAAAGCTTGAGACTAATAAAATTCTTGCAATTATAGAAAAAATAACAGCTATTGTTAAGTTTGAAAGCGGCCCGGCCATAGAGATAATAGCTGAATCTTTTCTTGGATTTTTTAAGTTAAATGGGTCAAATGGCACTGGCTTTGCCCAACCAAAAAGTATAGGAGATCCAGTAATTATTAAAAATAAAGGAAGTATTATAGAACCAACCATATCAAGATGTGGTAGTGGGTTTAAAGTCAGGCGTCCTTGTAATCTAGCGGTTGGATCACCCATTTTATCTGCTACAAAACCATGTGAGACTTCATGTATTACAATCGAGAAAATTAATATTACAAAAAAAAATAAATATTCCATAAAATAATTAAGCTCCAAATAAGTTTAAATTCTTTAATCCGCTAATTCTTTAATTGACTAATAATTAATTGCTTATGTATATACTGTATGTTATCATATTTAGATTGTAATTTGAAGCTAATATGGAGTGTTTTCATTGTAAAAAAAAGACTGTATCAGGTAGATCTCATACGCATCATAGAGGTGTGGCTGGTGGTAGATGGAAAAAGAGAGCACCTAAGACAAAAAGATTATTTAAACCTAACCTTCATAAGGTAATGATTATGTTAAATGATAAAAAACAGAGAGTGCATCTTTGCTCAAAATGCCTAAAAAGAGTAAAAAAAGATGTTAAGGATGGAAAAAGACCGTTCCTGCAACTTGTTGCACCCCTAACGAAGCTCAAAGAGCGAAGTGGGGTTACTCCGTTGGTGTCGGCGTAAGCGCCTTTACACACTTAAAGTAGTCTTGAGTGGTGCATCCTTTTCCAAGCTGGCTCTTAATTGCTTCACAATCAGTGGTTTCTTCACAAGTTCTGTCTTCGATAATTGTTGGTGTTGGGGTAGATTCTTCTTCTTCAATCACTGTAGGTTGTTCTGTTTGAACTGTTGACGGTTGAGTTACTTGTATTTCTTTTGTAGTAAATGTCCAAGGAATACCCCCGTTATCATATCTTTTGTCACCAACTTGAATATTAAAATAATATGTTGTTCCTGGCGATAATAACGTTAATGCCACAGAATGTTGTTGAGTCTTAATGGTTTCTGGTGCTGGAAAACTTAATGTGTTTGGGGAAGTTCCATAGTTTACTAATCCTTGTGATTCTACATCTGTACTCCACGTTACCTTCGCCTGATTTTCTGTTAATTCTGAAACAACTACGTTTTGTGGCATCTCACCAGATGCTCTTGTGAAAAAATTCTGCAAGACGCCGAAAGCAAGTATTAAAATTACAACAGATATTAAAGCTCCAATTCCTATTGGTAGATATTTTTTGAATTTTGACGCTTTATTGTCATTAATTATAGGAGCTGTATTTACGTTTGGTTGTTGTGGTTGAAAATCTGGTATATCCATTTTTATATTATATATTTATTTTATAATAGAAATTTTAATGCCGTTCCTATTAAAAGTAAAGTCGCTCCGGAAATTGATATTGCCAACATATTGTCTAATACTCCACTTTGAGGAAGTTCTGTAACCTCATCTGTTGCATCGCCTCCTGATCCTCCTGTTGTTCCAACTGTCTCATTATCTTCAACTGCTTGTGTTGGCGTTGGTGTCGAAGTTGGCTCTGTTGTCCCTCCTGATGAACTAATTATAATTTCTGCAGTACCGTTTCCACTACAATCTATAATGTTGGTCGCATCTATATCATCTCTTATAACCTCTGAGGTCTCATTTACGCTTGGGTCACAAAAGTATTCTACTATCGTTGTTCCTTCTTTAAGGGCTCTGAATGTAACGTTCGCATAAGTACCTGTCCCTGTTTTTGATGTAGCAGGATCGTCGACATACGCTCCAATATATAAACGCCCAGGTGAAATATCTTCTGAAGTTACAATTGGAAAAAAATCTCCATCCTCAACAGATACAAATTCCAGCATCGAAGAATCATATTCTATATATGCATCTACAGAAAGTATATTCTCAGAACCCGCGTTTACCAAAGTATCAACGTTAACATTGTCATTTACATTTGCTGTTTGTGATTCAGGATTAAAGGACATAGTAGCTGTACCTGAAGACTGTGCAAAAGTTAAGCTTTGTAGAAAAAAACTAGATATAAATGTAAGTGCTATTGCAAAAAGCCATATTTTTTTTCTCATATTAATAGACCTCAATTGTAAACGTAGCTGTTTGTGGTATTAAAATCTGTGAGTTTGTAGATACGAATTTTGTGGTTTCTTCTCCAATATTTGGAACAATGGAAAATTCATAAGTACCTACGCTTAATGGATTTAATACTAATTCTAAAATCTCTTCGTCACTAAAAATAAATTTATTATCTGATCCAGGATTTTGTACTGCGGTAATTGACAAGTGAGTATCTGTTTCTGTTGGCACTATAGTATAACCTTCTAGTGGTGTAGTGGTAGAAGTAATAGAAAATCCTTGCTTATCATATTGAAGCAAAACATCAAAACCAACAATATCTGCTTCATCAGAATCAGCAAATACTTGAAGAGCTATTGGCTGTCCTACCTTATATCTTCTTAAGTCTTCTGTTGACTCTATTTTAAGAACTCCTTTGTTTACACTCTTAAAAGAAGTCTGATCGCTAATATCTTTAGCTACATTCAAATCTTTGATTCTAGACACTAAATCAAATTGGCTGTTAATTATAAACAACACAAGTCCTAATACGATAAACGTCAGAATAAGAATATACCAATGCAATCTTTTGACTGTTGGATGATTGTGATCCATATTATTTTTCATCATATTTAATTTTTAATGCTTCAAGTACCAGACCCCAATCCTGAGTACTCACTATACCGTCGTAATTAAGATCAGCACTTTCAAGTACTGTCGAACTCTGCCTTTCATCAGCTCTTAGCAATAGAGCATTAAATACTACGCTTGTGTCTGCAGAATCAACAACTGCGTTTTGATCCAAATCTCCTACTAAGAGTTTAACATTTCTGAAATCAAAATTGTTTGCTCCACTTACAAGAGTAATCTGTCCAAACCTACAACTATAATATCCTGGAGCAGGATCTGAAGCGTTTGAATGACAAATTTTCTTTTGCACGTGTTTTGGCCCCTTAACTAATATATAGAATTTCTTACTCAGATCAACGCCTGTAAAGCTAGCTGATCCTGTCCATAAACCAGAAGTATCAGCTGTAAATTTAACTTTTTCAGAAGTCTTTTCTCTATCTTGATCATCAATCAATCTTACTTTAAAATCTAATTCTTTTTTTGTTTGAGGCTCTGTAACAACTCCTTGAAGCGCAAGAGTTAAATTCAACTGCACATCGGCAGTACCACCAGAAGGAGGTTGTGTAACTGTAGGAGGCTGCGTAACTACAGGAGGTTGTGTAACTACAGGACCAACACCGCCTGGCGGAGTTGTTGTAACTGTTGGATTTGGCACGCAACATCTTGTTTCTGCACCACCTTGACATAAACCGGATACATACGTACCTAATTTCCCACTAATTATACAGCCTCCACCAACTGGTAGTGCTTTACCGTTTCTCTCTGTTTGGCATTGACCTTGTCTTGATGTACATTGTGTTGTTTGAACTTTAGCAGGATCTGTATTAAAACCGCCTCCAATCTTAGAGACATCGATATTACATATCCCGTTTAAACAAATTAAACTACCTGCCGGGCCACTCGCTCCGCCTTCTCTACACTCATATGTTCTATTACTATTTTCAGGGGTTGCTGCGCAGCTTTGACCAAGCCCCCTAATTGGTGGATTGCTGGAAGTCCTACAAACTGCATAAGCAAACGGGTCACAAATCAAAGGGCTCGCGCATTGAGAAGACGTAACTACTTTTCCAGCACTATCGATATATTTTGCTTGGCTATCTCTACATCTTTGACCCTCTTTTAGCTTAGTTGTACTAGTAGTAGATTTTCGGCAAACTGCTGCTTTTGTACCATCA
>JBBEDP010000095.1:0-2027 GCA_040881235.1 Patescibacteria group bacterium | reverse complement strand
GCAGCAGATCTTAGATACTCGCAAGCTGAGAAACTAGCAAAGGTTGGAGACTATCAAACTTCAGTTCAAAAGTTTGACCAGGCGATAAAACTACATAAGTCACATGTCTATTTAAATGCGTATGCTTTAAATTTAGCAAACTTAGCGGTATTAGCATCATATCAGAGTGAAGAGACAAATCTTAAGGAATTTGTTGATTTTTCCTTGGAACAGATTAACAGCGCTATAGCAGGATCGTCAAAGAATGTGAATTATTGGAAAAATAAAAGTAAAATTGAGTATCTACTCTATCAACTTGATACAACAAATTCTAAATACATAGATGATTCAATAGATTCTTTAAAAAAAGCCCAAGAATTATCACCTACAGACCCAAAAATACCACACAGCCTTTCAATTTTCTATTCAATATATTACGATCTTTCGAAAGATAGTGATTATATCGATAAATCAATTAATTCAATAGATCAAGCAATTAAATTAAAGTCTAATTATAGAGATGCTTACTTTTTAAAAGCGCAACTATTAGAGAAATTCGGACAAAAAGAAGAGGCTAAAAAATCCGTACAATATATTTTGGACAATATAAATCCTAATGACAAAGAAGCTTGGGAACTTCTAAACTCTCTTAATAACTAGCTGCTAATCATTAAATACTATATTTTTCCTTTTTTCCTTTTTTCCTTTCCGGGAAAGTAAAAATAGTAATAAAGCGCTTATTTTCTTGTTATAGTAGTCTAAACTGCTACTTTTGTAGGTTATAGTCCACTGACATTTCCTTTCCCGGAAAGTAAATTATGAATATGCCTATAAGGAAAGGGGTTTTGGCGCCTGGAGAAATTTACCACGTTTATAATAAAGCCGTAGGTTCAGATAGACTTTTTGAAAATGATTTTTATGTAAATGAAGCTTTAAAAAGAATTCAATTCTATAAGTTTGAGACAAGTCTAAAATATATATACTTTAATAAATATAAAAAAAATTTATTATCAAAAGAGCTTTTTAGCATAAAATATAAAGAGAATCGACCTCTAATAGAGGTTTATGCACATTCTATAATGCCGACGCATTATCATTTTGTTATTAAGGAATTGATTGAGAACGGCTTAAAGGTTTTTATTTCAAAGTTCCAAATGAGCTATGCTAGATTGTATAATGCTAAAAATACTCGTGGCGGAGTGGTTTTTCGAGGAAGATTTAGAACAAAGCGCGTAACAAACACCGATCATTTTAAACATATTGTTAGATATGTTCATTTGAATCCTGTGACAGCGCATTTATTTGAATTTAATGATTTACCAAATTCGCTAAGATCCTCTTATTTAGAATACGTAAAAAATGATACTAAATACGACATTGTAAATAAAGAATTCGTATTAAAACAATTCAATACTTTGCAAAGTTTTACGTTATTTCATAGAGACCAAGTTGATTATCAGCGAAAGTTAGCAAAAATTAAAAAATTGTTGTTTTAATTACTTTATTTATTCTTACATTCCGGGAATGAAAAAGAAGTCTCGAGGTAATTAAGAAATTGCTTTTAGATTGATAATAGGCTACATTTCCAATCCGGGAAAGGATAATAGGATGAAGAAACTATATAATATCTTAGGAGACTTGATTAGTTTGCAACGAAGTTAGAAGGATCCCCTATTACGTCGAATGTACCTGTGGTTCCTACTTCAACCATAGAATCAGAGTTTCCGCCGTCACCAGTTAATCTGTCACATCCAGAAACAGATTCCTGTACCGTGCCTACTTCATAAGTATTTGACGCTGAGTCATAAGAAAAGTAGTAATAAGCATCAGCACTGGCTGTTGTATCAGCAGTACATCCATTATTACCTGCGGTTCCTGCTATGGTTGTACTTTTGTTTACTGGGTCTGAAGGAAGTGTTGATGAGTAATTGCAAACATCTACTCCAAGCCAATTTGTAACACCGCATTTAGTGTCACCATTTGCTGCGGCTGAAGTTTTGTCAACATCAACGGTAAATACATTTGCTGACACTAGTTGTTCTGCTATT
>JBBEDP010000094.1:7281-13010 GCA_040881235.1 Patescibacteria group bacterium | reverse complement strand
ACATATAAAGGTATTGTCAGAAGGACAAGAACTGGCTTAAGAAGCATGTTTACAAGACCAAGTACGACTGCAACTACAAGAGCTGTGAGAAAACTACTTACAACAACGCCAGGGAGAATAAATGCCGTTATTAAAACAGCGAGTGTATTAACTATAAGATTTCCAAGAAATAGCATATACTTCACTTAAATCTTATAATCAAATAAGCAAAAAATCAACTTTATTTGTATAATACTAAATCATGAGTTCTAAAATAACAGGAATTATTTTAGCTGCGGGTAAAGGCACCAGAATTAAATCAAATGGTGCAAACAAAGTCTCCTATCCTTTTTTGGGAAAACCTATTATTCTATATGGTGTTGAGCTTTTTGAAAAAATATGTGATGATATTGTAGTAGTGGTTGGGGCTTTCTCTCAGTCTGTAAAGGATATTATTGACGGAAAAAAGAAGATAAAGTATGCAATTCAAAAACAAAGACTTGGGACAGGACACGCAGTTAAAATAGCACTCCTTGAAATAAAAAAAGACCCGCCTAGCCTTGTTTTAATAGGTATGGGAGACCATATGATGTTTTATAAACAAGAAACAATTAAGAAATTAATTACACAACATAATGAGCAAAAATCAGCGGTTTCTTTTATTTCTACAAAATATCATGATCCAAATACACTTGCTTGGGGAAGAGTAGAACGTGATAAATCTGGCAATGTGTTGGATATAGTTGAACAGAAAGATGCGTCTGTTAAACAAAGAAAAATTAAAGAGTTAAACTCTGCGTTCTATTGTTTTGATTATAATTTTTTGAGAGAGAACATAAATAAAATAAAAAAATCAGATGTTACTCGAGAGTATTATCTCCCCGACCTTATAAAAATTGCATTAGCAAATAAACAGAAAGTTCATGCAATGCTGGTTCACTTTAGAGAAATCGGTATTGGAATAAATAAAAAAGAAGAACTAGAAGAAAGTCAGGATCTATACAAAAAAATATCGTAGCAAAATTAATTTAGAGGTTCTGCACTCTCCAATATTTTTGCGGCTTCACGGAAGGATTTAGGCGTAATATCAAACAAATGATTTATGGATTCGCGCGTAACGTTTTTCGGTTTTTTTGGAACAGAAATTGGTATTCCTATAGCCTCATAGTTTCCTTTTTGATCTTTAGTTAACTGAGTTATTTTAATACCTGGTCTAATAGGATTCTGAGGTAAATTAACTATTCCACGGTCTACAATTCCAAAAAATGTGCCGGTCTCTTCATTTTCAACTATAACTCTGTGGACTTCATCATATGAATCAAATTTAGCAGCGCCAAGATGAGGTGATAAGGCTTTAACAAGCTTTTTAACATTTCGAACCAATTTTCTTGTAACTTTAGGTGCTCCAATTAACTGTTCAGCAACATTTAAGGATTCACGCTTATTAGCAGACATTTTTTCAAAAACAGGCTTTACCGCTTGTTGTTCGATTTCTGTTATTCTTTCTTTTTCCATGGTGGCAAAGTATACCAACTCTTACTACAAAGGTAAAGCTTATTACTACAATCTAAATGCTATATAAGCCACGTAAACTTGACTAACCGTTTTGATAGACGATCGTCATCGAAAACGGATAGTCTTTTAGACTCATAAAAACATTCTGATATAATTTACCTTGATTTGCGGGATTAGTTGAGTGGCTCAATGACTCCCTTCCAAGCGTAAAAGAGGCTCTAAATCAATAATACTTCAGTCTACGATTTTGTTAATGGTTTATAAAGATTAGAGCGCTTGTAATTTTCGATCACTGTTTCTTATAGTTAATCTTTCTACTATTTCATTAGTTGCTATTATACTGATAAGAAGGGCTCCGATAGAAGCAGTTGTAATAATGCCAGTTTGTGAATTCTCGTAATTTGCTATAAATCCACCCAACGTAGTTAGTCCTATGATTGAAAGTGATAATAATCTGCCGGCTTTAATTAAATCTTTTGAACTTTTAATATCACTTTTGTAGGCTTCGGGTGGATAAGTAAAACTAAATGATAATTGTTCAGGCTCTCTTTCCATATTTTAGAATTATACCAAAAAAACCTAATTAGTTAGACGAAAAGTGACTAGTTTAAGTCACTCAATGACTCCCTTCCAAGGACCTAAATGTGGCTGAAAATTAGTAACTTTTTTAAGTAATTTCTACACCTAGTTCTTTTAACGCATCTTGTATTCCAAACCACCAAAATAGACCATTTCCAAAGTTTTCATGGATTTCTCTTAAAGTTGGCGTTGTAGATTTCTTTTCATGAGTTGTCAATCTATCTAATTTTACCCTTGCAGTAGTATCACCTTCTTTTTCTCTCTTAGCTAATTGGACTGCGTATTCTAATGTGCTTCCTTTCATACCATAAACATAGAAATCTAATTCATCTAAACTTTCAGTTATTTCTTTTACTTTCTTTCTAACATGTAATAAACCGAATGAATCGTGTAAAATTTCATTTGGAAGCTCCCCTATTTCTAAAAGATGCCTAGGAAGTTTTTTCCATTCTGGATTTTCAAGACCTTGAATTGCATAAGCACTAGAAATCATTCCTACTAGAGCATATCTATGATAACCTGAAAATACTTCTATAGCTCGTGACCAAATAGAAATTAGGTCTGTTGGTTCAAGTGTAAAAGGTAGAGCTTCAATAATAGAATCGGCGAAAAATCCATAGTGTTCCGCTATATATCTTTGCTGTTCTTGGTTATCTGTTATTAAATTATATCCTTCAGTTAGTTTAAGAATTGTTGGTAGATTATTATCAATTACAGAGATTACAGGATGAATAACGCCTACTCTACTTTCAGCAAGAGAAACCGCTTCAGGTGTAAGAGGATTTCTTTCAGGAGCCATAAATGGAATTATAGCAATTTAGGCTTATAAGTCAATACAAACTGAAGATAAAATAAGAGGAACAAAGACGATATAATTTACTTTGAAGACCCATACACACCTACGAGGTGTGCGAAGGCATACTTTTTTACCAGAAATAAAAGATGATATAATTTACTTTGAATTCAGTTTACATTGAACAACGAAGTTGTGAAATGCGGGATTAGTTGAGTGGCTCAATGACTCCCTTCCAAGAAATTCATAAAAAAAATTTTTATAAAATCAAAAGCTTACTCAAGTATAATTTAAATGTGATAAAAGCCGTTTTGTTTGATATTGATGGCACAATAGTAAATTCTTTAGGTAATTATTTGCAAGTTTATAAAAAAACCATAAATCATTTTGGTTTTAATTTTTCTGACAGTGAAGTTGCCGATAGATGCTTTAACAAATCTGAAGAAGACATTACTAAAGGTTTGGGCATACCTGAAAAAGCTGAAGAATTTAGGTATTATTATTTTGATCTCACTAAAAAGACCATCCCAAGTCTTAAATTATTTCCTGACGTTATTAGCACTTTAGACTTTCTTATAAGCAAAAAAATTCAAATTGGACTTATTACATTTGCATATAATTGGTATATGTATAAGATTGTAAATCAATTTAATTTAGCTAAATATACCAAAGTAATAATTGGTTTTAACGATGTAAAAAACGCTAAACCAAATCCTGAAGCAGTAAATAAAGCATGTAAAATTCTTCAAATTAAAGAAGAAGACAGTCTTGTTATTGGAGATTCAAAAAATGATATGTTAATGGGTAAGAATGCAGGAAGCAAAACAGCATATTATATTCCAGAAGAAAATTCAAAGTTTTATAATTTTGAAGCTGTGGTAAACGAAATTAATCCTGATTATCAAATCAAAAAACTTTCTGAAATATTAGGTTTAGTTGATTTGAATAAATAAAATGAGCGGGATACGGGGATCGAACCCGTGTCTACTCCTTGGAAGGGAGTCATTGAGCCACTCAACTAATCCCGCAAACTTTTACAATTATAGCAAACTTGTATAATATCTTTGATGAAGAAGTTTTCATTGGAGGAATTTAGGAAAAGTGGATATAGAACTCTAAATTGGGTTGAAATATCTAAAAAAGCACTAATTAAAAATCATAAAGCTCTACAAATCCTTCATCCACAATCAAAAATCTGTCCTGTTTTAAAAAGCAATGCATATGGTCATGGATTTAAACAAATTGCAGAAATATTCGACACTTTAAATTATGAATTTTTAATTGTTGACAGCTTATTTGAAGCATATAAGTTGCAAAAGTTAAAGATTAAAACGCGAATTTTAATTATGGGGTATACGGCTCCAGTAAATTTTTCAAAAAAGAAATTAAACTTTGATTTTGCCGTATCTGACATCCAAACAGCAAGAGCCTTAGATAAATACCAAAAGAACTGCAGAGTGCATATTTTTATTGATACGGGAATGCGCAGAGAGGGAGTCCTCCTTAGCGAATTATCTGATTTTTTAAACGAAATAAAAGAGTTAAAAAATTTAAAAGTAGTAGGATTATGCTCTCATTTTTCAGATACAGATAACCCGAAATCTTTAGATTTTACAAATATGCAAATTCAAAATTATAATAAAGCACTCATGATTTTTAAGCAAAAAGGATTAAGTTTGGAACACAGACATATTTCTGCGTCGGCCGGAGCAATAAAAATTTATGACAAAGACTTTAATATGATTAGAGCAGGAATCGCTCATTATGGCATAACTCCCCTTGAAAAAAATGACAAGTTTTATAATAAATTGTCTCTAACTCCCGCATTGCAATTATGCTCTACACTAGCAATGGTTAAACATATTAAAAAAGGTGATTCTGTAGGTTATAGTAGAAAATTTAAAGCAAAAAAAGATATGACAATAGGTCTACTGCCAGCAGGATACTATGAAGGAGTTGAAAGAAGTCTTTCCAATAAAGGATTTGTAAAAATAAGAAAATTTTTTTACCCCATTATCGGTCAAGTGTCTATGAATATGACAACAATAGACATTACAAATCTCAAAAATCCCAAAATTGGAGAAAAGGTTATTATTTATTCTTCAAATGTTGATGATAAAAATTCTATTTTAAACTCTGCAATATTAGTTGGGACTATTCCATACGTATTATTAGCAAATATTGCAGAATCTGTGCGAAGAAAAATAGTTGACTAAAATAATGAAAAAGAAAATTTTCTGGATCTTCCTTTTTGGGTTGCTTGTTCGACTAATAGCTTTAGATCAATCATTTTGGCTTGATGAGGCGGTGACTGCGAATGTCGTTGCAACCTATTCTTATAGTGAGATTATTACCAAGTTTTCACCTACTGATTTTCATCCTCCACTCTTTTATTTCATAGAAAAATTCTGGACTGATATTTTTGGATATTCAGAAATTGCATTAAGATTTCCGTCAATAATATTTTCTTTAATAGCTGCTTATGTAATCTATTTGATTGGTTGGAAAGTGGCCCCACTTCGCTCTTCGAGCTACGTAGGGGTAACAGCGGCGGCGCTGTTTTTGTTTAATCCTCTTATTATTTATTATTCTCAAGAAGCAAGGCCTTATATGTTAGTAACAATGTTTGTAACATTGATTGTTTATTATTTATTACGGATTAACCCCACTTTGCTAAAGCTTCGAGGGGCAAGCGGATTAACGGATTTTAAAGGGAAGCGTCATCCTGGAGCGAGTGAAACGAGCGATAGGATCTACAATATAATACAAAGATTCTATCAGTCACTTCGTTTCTTCCAGAATGACAAAAAGGAACCACTGTCATCCTCGCGAATGCGGGGATCCAGAACCTGGATTCCCAATC
>JBBEDP010000094.1:0-7181 GCA_040881235.1 Patescibacteria group bacterium | reverse complement strand
CAAGTTGGGAATGACATTATAAGTATAGTAATGTGTAATCTATTTATTTTTCTGAGTTTTATTACCTTTTATGGCTCCGTATTTTTTATAGCAGCAATTTACCTATGGTTATTATTTAAAAGGCAATTCAGATTTTTATTTATGCTGTTACCGGGTCTTGTTTTGGCTGGAATTTTAATCTATCCCCTATTTATCCAGCAACTTATAAATTCTAAAATTGCACTTACTGAAGTGAAAAATTGGAACCTAGTTTTGGGTCAGTCAAATATAAAAAATTTATTGCTTATTCCAATCAAATTTTCAATCGGAAGGATTAGTTTTGACCCGCAGATTGTTTATTATTCAATTGCAGGTTTGTGGACAGCTTTCGTATTTTATTTTGTAATCAAAGGATGGAAAAATACACTCTTTTACTTAATCGGAATAACTATAACTTTGGCATTTTTAGCTTCATTTTTTATTCCGATGCTTCAATATTTTAGATATCTTTACTTGATTCCTCTGATATGTTTGTTACTTGCAACAACTGTTAAAAACACAAAAATTAAATGGTTTATCCTTGTTGGATTTACTGTCTTTTCATTTACATATCTTTTAAATCCAGCCCATCACAGAGAAGATTGGAAATCATTGGTTAAGAATCTAAATTCCAATATTGTTTATATGATTCCATCGTCATCAGATCCGGTGAAATACTATAACAAGAATATTGAAGTAAGAAGTTTGAATCAGATCGGACAAGACGAACTTAATAATGAAATTATTGTAATTCCATATACGGCAGAGATACACGGGGTGAATTATGACGAAGTGTTAAAAAGCAAGAGTTATGAATTAAGTAGTGAGAAGAGCTATAGAGAACTTAAAATAGAAATTTGGAATAAAAAATAAATAATTTTACCTAAGCGCTGCTTTAGCGATTCCTATTAGGTTTCGGCCGCGCTCCATTATTATTTCCAGCAAGTTCTTTGTTAGCTCTTCTCTACTCCAGTGTTTAGAGATTATCAAAATCCAATTTTTAAAATCAAGAAAAGCTTTTTTTACACTCATTTTTGAAGAGGTCGCTTGCCCTTTATGATAGACCTTAACCTTTTTACATACCCCGAATTTCATACCTGCTTTTTTAGCTCGCAAAAACAAATCTACATCTTCAAGATAAGCAAAGAATCTTTCATCAAAGCCTTTTAATCTGAAAAATGCAGCTGTTGAAAAGACTAAAGCAGTAGCAGATAATCCGTCTATTTTTTCGTTTGATTGTAGGCTGGTTATTAATTTTATTTTTCCAATAGGAAGTACTTTATATCCGCAGTTCTCTACTTCATTATTTGTTCGCATCAATACAGGAGTTGCAGATATCCATTTTTTTTCATGAATTTCGTCTAAACAATTATTCGTGAAGTTTGATCTAAAAGAAACATCATCGTTTAAAAATACAAGATAATTCGGATTGAAAAGTTCTTTTGCTTTTTTTGCACCATCATTACATGCTTTTGCAAAACCGGTATTTTTATATTGATTTAAGACAACTATCTTATTTTTTATTTCAGAAATTGGTATTTTATCTTCAAGTTTTAATTTTTTATTATTGTTTACTATAACCACATCATCATTCTCATTAAATTTACTCAATAACCCTAATGTTTTTAGAAGCCCTTGTGTATTTGTAAGCGTCGGTATGATAAATGTGACTTTATTCCGGTAGTTTTTTGTATTCATAAATTGCAGCAATTGTTTGAATCATTATAGATATGAACAGTGAGATTGAAAGGACATATGCAGGAGCAAACACGCCAAGCTTTGGAATTAAATAAAGAGAACCAAACGTCATTCCAAGAAAAAATACAATATTTGAATACAGGATATAAGTTGTTTTTCTCGCAACATAAAGTATATATAAGAACGGAAGCTGGCCAAGAGTAAAAATAATATATGGAAATACTAGGCTTTTTGTAATAAGAGCAGTTGGCGCATATTCCTTAGTAAAGACAAAGTTAAAGAGCTGATTTGGCGTAAAGAACAATATTATATATAAACCGACTGGAATTAAAAGATATGTAAAACTTTCTTTTAGTAACAGTTTTGTTTCTTTTTTTGTTTTAAGTCTTGAAAAATTAGGAGTTAATACTTGAGTGACGCTAACAATAGTGGTTACTATGGTTAATACTATTTTTTGAGCAAGTCCGTAAAATCCCACTCCTGCTCCAAGGCCAAAAAAGGACAGCATAAAAAGATCCATGCGGAGTCCCATATTAAAAAACTGAGATCCTAAAAAATAAGGAAAAGAATATTTAAATTTAAAATCAGTTTTACTTACTGGAGATTTGATAAATAGTGAAATATCTTTGCTTTTACCAAACAAAACAAAAATTAAAAACAAGAAAGGCCCTAAAATTCCAAATACAAAAATAATACTTCCCACGCTAATAAAATTAAAATAAATTAAAAATCCTAAAATAATAGTTTTAATAACATTAGCTGAATTTAAATAAAGATTTGCCTTTAAAAACTTTTTTGTTGCAAAGAATATATTCATTACAGAGTTTTGCCAAAGAAATAAGATTATGGATATTGCTGTTAAATTTAATATGAGCCTTGATTCCCCTGTTTTAAAAAATAATCTATCTAATTGAGGAAAAAATATTATTAATAGCAAAATTACAATAACGGATAAAATCGACTGGTATAAAATATTGCTTTTTAAAAATCTAAAAGATATTTCCCTATTTTTATGTACTAGTCCAGGTAGAGTTGAATATATATTTGCAGTCACACCAAAATCCAGTACATTTGCCATTACATATATAATTCCAAGAAGTACGCTCAATACACCATATTCAACAGGATGCATGATTCGAACAAGAATTAAAGCAAAAATAGCTATAAAAAATACATTAAGGTAGTTGCCAGCAGTATTAACAGCAATATTTACGCTGTCTTTGCTTTTTATAAAGCGAAGAAATCGAGCCCACATTGGATAATTCTATCAGATATCTGATATACTGTAGTGATAATGGCTAAAACAGCTCTAATTACAGGCATTTTGGGCCAAGACGGACCATATCTTGCCAAGCTCTTACTCTCAAAAGACTATAAGGTCTATGGGATGATAAGGCGATATTCAAAACCCAATTTTGAAAACCTAGCATTTCTAGGAATTGAAAATAATGTTGAATATATTGAAGGAGACTTGATTGATGATGCTTCCCTCATAAACATCATTAAAAATATAAGACCAGATGAGATTTATAATCTAGCTGCACAATCTTTTGTAGGGTCTTCTTGGGATCAGGCAAAATTAACAACAGAAATAAATGCCATCGGAACTCTAAATCTTCTTTCTGCTATCAAACTTTTTTCACCAACATCAAAATTTTATCAAGCATCAACATCTGAAATGTTTGGAATCTCATCAACTGACGGATATCAAGATGAAGCGACACCATTTCATCCAAGAAGCCCATATGGAATTTCAAAAGTCTATGCTCATTGGATGACAATTAATTACAGAGAGTCATATCGTATGTTTGCAGTAAGTGGGATATTGTTTAATCATGAGTCTCCACTTCGAGGAATGCAATTTGTTACAAGAAAAATTACAGATGGAATCGCAAAGATTAAACATGGACTCGCAGAAGAGATCAGACTTGGAAATCTATCACCAAGAAGAGACTGGGGATTTGCAGGAGACTATGCAGAGGCAATGTACTTAATGCTTCAACAAGATAATCCAGATGACTTTGTTATAGCAACCGGTGAAAATCACACAGTTGAAGAATTTGTAGAACTTGCATTTAAACACGCAGGAATGCCAGACTGGAAAAAATATGTAAAAAAAGATCCAAGATTTAATAGACCTGCAGAGGTATTTGACTTAAAAGGAAAGCCAGATAAAGCCAAAAAAATCCTTGGTTGGGAGCCAAAAGTAAGCTTTAAAGATCTTGTTGCTATGATGGTTGATGCTGATATTGAAAGAGTCAAAGGTCTGAAGAAGTAAAGTTTGAAGACTCATCAGACGCCATCCACTCAGATAAACTCATCCCCTCAGTATCTTTCTCATTGATTTCTGCCCCTTCTTTTATTACTTTTTCGATTTTACTTTTTACATCTGTATTCATAATGCTCCAGTCTATATCATCAGCTATAGGTGAGATTGCACGCTCTGTATCAGGTGCCCACTGTCCGGTACAAAAGTATTCAATTGTACTTTCTTCTAAAAAATATAACCCGTGTGCAAATCCTACAGGAACCCAAATCCACTTATTCTCATCATCTTCTGCTGTCATATTAAATTCATAGCCAACAATTTTGCCAAATGTTGGTGAATTTGGCCTTATATCAAGTGCGACATCAATCACGCTTCCTTGTATCACTCGCAGCATCTTAGCCATATATGGATCCCACTGAAAATGGAGGCCTCGAACAACGCCTTTTTTTGAAAAGCTTTCGTTAACTTGTGTAAAATCTATTCCTTGTAAAAATTCAGTCTGGGAGTTGGTTTCAAAGTCGCTTTTTCTATAAGTTTCGGTGAAGTACCCTCGGTTATCTTTGAATCGCTGAAAAGATATTACCTTGATTTCTGGAATCTCCAACTCCTCTACTCCCAATATTTTCATCACCTAAATTATACTACACGACGTATCTGTCATCCCCTCGAAGGAGGGGATCCAGTGCAAAGGCTCTAGTTCTGGATTCCCAATCAAGTTGGGAATGACGGGGGGGGTGGTTTGGAATGACAAGCGTATGTAGATGATTTCAATTGTTTATACGCCTATCATCTGATAGAATTAATTTTCATGAAAATCTTATTTGCCATTTTGTTTTTCCTTGTTGTGATGCCAAAAACCACACTCGCCTATCTTGATCCAGGATCTGGTAGTTACTTGCTCCAGATGATTTTAGGGATCTTTCTTGGTGGGGCTTATTTTTTCAGAAGCTTCTTCAAAGGGATTAAAGATAAGCTTGTTGATCTATTGAAGAAAGTCTTTAAAAAAAAGTGAAATGAAAGACCAAATAAGCTTTGAAGAGAGCTCATTTAGAGATCCAAGCGGAGCCGTATACTACAAAAACAACAAAGTCTACAGACTCATAAACAAGATATACAAAAGCGATTTTGATTTATTCTTATCATCAGGACTCAAAAAAACCTTAGAGAAAAAAGGTCTGATTTTGAAATCTAAAGTTCATGATGAGAAAGATTTGAAATCCTCAAAAATCTACAAAGTTCTTGAAACTCAAAAAATACCATTTATCTCCTATCCTTATGAATGGTCTTTTTCACAGTTAAGAGACGCCGCGCTTATAACTTTAGATATACAAAGGATTGCGCTTGAACACGGCATGTCTTTAAAAGATGCAAGTTCTTACAATGTACAGTTTTTTCATGGTAAGCCAGTATTTATTGATCTACTCTCATTTGAGAAATATCAGGATGGGAAGCCCTGGGTTGCTTACAGGCAGTTTTGTCAACATTTTCTTGCTCCACTTGCTTTGATAGTCCATAAAGACATAAGACTTAGTCAGATACTTAAGGTATATATAGATGGAGTACCGCTTGATCTTGCAAGCAAATTATTACCTAAAAAAACATGGCTAAATCTGTCGTTTCTTATGCATATACACGCACACGCAAAATCACAGATCAGATATGCAGACAAGGCTGATAGAGTTAAAAAATACAGAGGAAGCATTAGTAAGCAAGCCCTTCTTCAGATATTAGATAGTTTGGAAAAACAAATCAAAAAAATGAAGTGGCATGTCGGAGGTACAGAATGGGGAGATTATTATAGTTTTACAAACTACACAAAAAAGGCTTTTGAATACAAAAAAAAGCTTGTTGCTGGATTTCTAAAAAAAATATCTCCAAAACCAGAGTTGGTATGGGATCTGGGTGCAAATACAGGAGAATTTTCAAAAATATCATCTGATTTGGGATTGTTCACCGTATCCTTTGATATAGATCCACTTGCAGTTGAGAAAAATTATGTAAGAAACAAAAACAGCAAAAACTTACTACCCCTTATTCTTGACTTAACTAATCCTACTTCTGGCATCGGCTGGTCAAATACAGAGAGAAAATCAATGATTTCAAGAGGTCCGGCAGATTGCGCTATAGCACTTGCACTCATACACCACCTTGCAATAACCAACAATATACCGTTTTCAAATATCGCTAAGTTTTTATCAAAAATTACAAACAACTTGATTATAGAATTTGTCCCAAAAGACGATTCAAATGCAAAAAAACTGCTCATTCTAAGAGAGGATGTATTTCCAAATTACACAAAAGAAGACTTTGAGAAAGATTTTTCAAAATACTTTAAAATACTAAATAAGAAAGATGTTCGCGGATCAAAAAGGATATTGTATCTTATGAAAAAAATATGATTTATTTGCATACTCTACTTTTTGCTGTCTACCCTATCCTCTTTTACTTTAATAACAACAAAAACGAAATATATTTGAGCAATATTTTTGTTCCGCTTGCCATATCTTTGATATTTGCAGGAATATTATTTGGCTTAATTTTTCGGTTTATAAAAAGGAGAGAAAATGCAGGAGTATTGACTAGCATCATACTTCTTCTTTTTTTCTCGTACGGACATCTGACTAATTTTTTGGATAAATCTTATGGAAAAGTATTTGGATGGGATGTTCCTTATAGAAATATAATAACTGGGATTTGGATTTTGATAGTTGCTGTAATATTTATGAAATCCAAGAATCAGTCATTCAAAAAAGTAAATCCTGCGCTTAATTTTATTTCAATATTTCTTGTTATATTTCTTTTGTTTGATATTTTTAGAAATCCAAGCCTTGTGAAATTTAGAGATACTGCAGGAGACGATAATCAAAGCATTTCAAAAGAAAAAGTAGAAGATACAGAAGATTTAAGAGATATATATTTTATAGTTCCTGACAGATACCCTTCAAATGAGGTTTTGAGCACTCACTATGATTTTGATAATAGTTATTTCACAGATTATTTATCTGAGAAAGGATTTTTTATAGCTGATGAGTCAAAATCAGTCTATCCGACAACCACTATGTCGCTTGGCTCGCAGTTAAATATGAAGTTTTTGGATGAATTTACAGATGAGTATGGTACAGAAACTAGTAACTTTAAGCCCGTCGTGTCTTTACTTCGAAATAACGAAGTTGGTAGATTATTAAAGGAAAAAGGA
>JBBEDP010000093.1:0-2056 GCA_040881235.1 Patescibacteria group bacterium | reverse complement strand
CTTCTACTGTTTATTTAGAAATTGACGATCAGGGAAGGTTTGTTATTCCAAAAAGTATGCTTGACTATTCAAGTCTTAAGACTAAGGCACAAATTATAGGTGTGGGTGACCATTTTGAAATATGGAGTCCGGAAAAATGGATCAAGTTTGAAAGTCAAACTAAAGTTTAAAAATATTTTGTTGCATTCACCAGTTCTTTTACAACAAGTAATAAAAAATCTAGCTATTAAGCCTGAAGAATTATTTATAGATACGACCGCAGGAGAAGGTGGACATCTTATAGAGATTCTCAAAGCAGGTGGTCGCGTTTTAGGTATAGATATTGATCAGAATCAAATTAAAGACTTAAATAAAAAATTTAAGTCATATATTGATAGCAAAAAGCTCGTAGTTGGACAAGGAAATTTTTCAGATTTAGAAAAAATAGCAAAGAAAGTCAATTTTTTTCCTGTATCTGGAATTTTGATTGATTTAGGGCTAAGTTATAAGCAAATTAGCTTATCCGGAAAAGGCTTTTCATATAAAAAATTAAATGAAAAGTTGGATATGCGACTTGACAACAGTATTGAACAAAGTGCAGCAAATATAGTTAACAGTTATACAGAAGACCAATTATATGAATTATTTGCAAAATATTCTGAAGACCTCAATTCTAGGCCAATTGCTGAAGGTATTGTTAGGTCCCGTGCTATAAAAAAAATCGAAACTGTAGAAAATTTACTAGAAGTATTAAAACGAGTTATGAATAAAAAAGATGTTAAAACTGAAGCAAGAATTTTTCAAGCATTAAGAATTAAAGTCAATAATGAAATGGATAATTTAAAAAAAGCTTTGTTAGAATCAGCAAATTTATTAGTGGCGGGAGGAAGGTTATTAGTTATTAGCTTTCATTCTTTAGAGGATCGAACAGTAAAAAGTTTTGTAAAAAAAACAAATTATTTTGAAATGGATCAAATAATTAAAGGAAGTAGGGATTTAAGTTTCGAAAGATCAGCCAAGTTAAGAGTTTTGATAAAAAAAATAGTATGAAATCACCATTAAAAATGCTAATATTCTCAACTTTTGTAGTCTTGCTTGGACTTAATATATGGGTTTTTGTAAAAGGAATTAGTTTAAGTAGTGACATATCTAAATATGAACAAAAAACAAAAGAACTTAAAAAAGTTAATATGGAGCTTGAAACTGAATTATATAGTATAAATTCTTTGAAACACACATCTTCTATTGCCGCTCAACTAAATTTTTCAAAAAAAGCAGAGCCTTACTTCCTTGACAATTTGAAGGTTGCTCTGAAAAAATAGCAGCGTATGAAGATTAGAATCGTCTTCTTTATATTTTTATTTATATTTGTATCAATAATTGTAAAGCTATTTTATCTCCAAGTGATATCTCCATATCAAACAAACAATTCAGCAAACTCGCTTAATAAAATTATGCCTGAGAGAGGAATAATTTATGATAGAAATTTACAACCACTAGTATTAAATCAAGCAAAATATAGATTATACGCAGAGCCAAAAATTATAGAAAGTAAAGACGAGGTTATTGAAAAGATAAGTGATGTTTTAGATATTGATGAATCAACTATAGCAGCAAGAATTGATGATTCAAAAGACTGGGTTTCTGTCATTACAGGATTAGACACAGAGTCTAAAGAAAAACTTGAAGCATTAAAACTGAAAGGACTAGGATTTGAAGACGAATATTATAGATACTATCCAGAAGCATCTTTGTCTGCTCATATTTTAGGGTTTGTTGGAAAAAATGAAGGAGGAGACAATGTGGGTTATTTTGGTTTAGAAGGATACTACAATAAGGATTTATCTGGCCTACCTGGATTGATACGAACAGAGAAGGATCTTCTAGGAAAGTATATCTTTATAGGAAACCAACAAAAAATCGAAGCTGAGGATGGAAGAAACTTGGTTTTGACCATAGATAAATCCGTGCAGGAAATAGCAAAATCAAAGTTACTTGATGGTATTGAGAGATATAAAGCCAGCGAAGGGTGTGTGATAATTGCAGATCCTAATAATATGGAGATTCTAGCTATGAC
>JBBEDP010000092.1:0-2142 GCA_040881235.1 Patescibacteria group bacterium | reverse complement strand
AGCTCAATAGAGGAGAGAGCTCTTTTTTATTTTTAACAGTATCAACAGTGCCTAAATTTACAATTGTTATGATTTTGTTATTTTTAAAAAATTTCAAAAGTTTAATTCTTTCATTTAAAGGAACATCAGGCAAATTACCCAAATAAACAGCTCTTGTATTTTTATTTCTTTTCAAAAATCCCTCGCTTATTTTTATATCCTGTTTTGGAGTTTCGTAATTTATTATCGTTCGTGTGCCATCACCTTTAAGAAAGATTACTGATAAGTTCGTATGCTTCTGTTTAAACAAAATAAGTTTTTGAGACACTCCTTTTAATTTAAGCTTATGTAAAATTGCTTTTCTAAATTCATTATTTCCAACCACTCCGCATACCGCTGTCCTAAGTCTGTTTTTTTTAGCTCCTATTGCGACGTTTGCTCCGCTTCCTCCAACGGCTAGTTTAAAACCATCCAAAAAATATTTTCCACCTATTGCCAGATAAAATCTCTTGTCTTTTGTTGTTAGTTTGTCTGCCTCAAAGTAGAGATCAGAAGTAATATTTCCAAAAGTTATCAAGTCATACATAATACTTATTTTATACCATCTATATTAATAAAGTTAAAAATTGGTAAAATTAGACATGATTACAATAGTGTGTGGAGAAGATATTGTGGCTTCCAGAAGGTTTTATTCAGAAAAAATTGACGGCTTTAAAAAGCAAGGTATGGAGATTATAAATATTGATCCAATGGAACTAAAAAGTCTAATTCATGGGTATGCAGAAAAGACACTTTTTGGCTCTACAACAGTCTATACTACACAAAAGTTACTTAAAACATTTGCGCGTAAAAAAAAGGACCTAAATGAAATATTAGAACAACTTTCTGACAAGGATCTAACTTTAATCGTATGGGAAGATGGCATTTCTAAACGAGATTCGGGTATTACAGCAAATATATTAGTAAAAGAGTTTAAACCGGAAAAAAACATATTTAAATTGTTAGAATCGTGTTATCCCAAGAATCTTAAGGAATTCATTTACTCTTTAAGTGAGGTGAGAACAAAAACTAATGATTTTTTTGTTTACCTAATGCTGACTAGACACATTAAAAAGTTATTACTATATCAGCATGGAATAAAACCAACTAATCTCGCATCTTGGCAAGAAGCAAAGCTTTATGATCAACAAAAATATTGGTCTAAAGATAAACTTTTGGACTTTTACAGCAAGCTAATTCTTTTAGACGTATTAACTAAAAAAGGCAAAACTCCTTATAGTGTATTTAGCTATATCGAATCCTTAAGTGTCTATTATCTATAAGGCTCTATACAAGGCTCTAAACACGCTTAATTAAGCAAATTTTGTGTTTAGTTTAGATTGTCCCAACAGGCTATACAAAGTATAATAGCTCATTAGCAAACAAACAGAGGTTTTGCTAACTTTACTATAAGGTATTTTTACCTTAATTCTGTATCTTTACTTAATGAATAACTGTAAGCAAATTTTAGCCTATTCTATCAATCCAAAGTTATTTTTATAATAAAGATTACACAATTGAGTATGTTCTGTCATAACAGGACAATCCAAATATACTCATTGGCTAGCATAAAAGACATAACACTGCTAACATAACTATAGGGTAATCTAATGCTTATCAGTTGAATTATCACTAATAATAGAATAATATAAATTAGATGAACATACCTGACAACATTTTTAAAGCTTATGATATACGTGGAGTATACCCTTCAGAAATTAACGAAGAAAATCTTGAGATTATAATTACTTCAATATACAGTCATCTAGCAAACAGCCTAAAAAAAGATACTCTTTTAATTGCTTTGGGTCGAGATATGAGAATCTCCTCACCAGCGCTATTTGAAGTCGCAAAAACTACTTTAACACGTCTTGGAGCCTCAATTTATGATGTAGGATTAGTTTCTACGCCTACATTTTACTATTCTGTCTTAAAATATGGCTACGATGCCGGAATTCAGATTAGCGCTTCACACAATCCTAAAGAGTACACTGGTTTAAAGATAGTTAAAAGAGAAGGAAAGAACATAATTAAAATCGGAAAAACCACAGGTATGGACGAAATTAAATCAAACGCTTTAAATCAATCACTAACAACTCATAGTAGTACTGGGGCTGTCACAAT
>JBBEDP010000091.1:0-2154 GCA_040881235.1 Patescibacteria group bacterium | reverse complement strand
AGGAACTTGATTTAATATTGATTGCGCCAAAGGCAATTCCACCAGTTGCAAAACTGATGGATATAAATAAATTTATCTATCGAGAAGAAAAAAAATTAAGAGAAGCAAAAAAAGGGTCAAGAAAAGGAGAAGTAAAGGATATACAACTTTCTCTATTTATCGGACAAGCAGATCTTGAGCGATTTATACAAAGAGGTAAGGAGTTCTTAGATGAAGGAAATCAATTAAGGATAAATATACTTCTTAGAGGTCGAGAAATGGCAAAAAAAGAATTGGGCATGCGAAGGGCTTATGATTATATTAAAGCGCTTGGTGAACTGAACGTTTCCAAGGAACCGCGACTTGAAGGAAGAGTCATAAGAGCTGTTGTATCCAGAAAAAAATAAGGTATATTATTAACTATGAAAAAACAAAAAACAAAAACAAGAAAATCCGTCGTCAAAAGATTTAAAATAACAAAGTCAGGTAAAATACTACATCGTTCACATCAGTTAAGACACAAAAAAGCAGGAAAAAGTAAAAGAAGAATCAGAAGACTAAAACAAATGAAATCCGTTGAAGGTAAGTACAAAATAAAAGTTAAAAGAATGTTAAAAAAAGCATAATATGGTTAGAGTAAAAACAGGCACAGTCCGAAGAAAAAAACATAAAAAAATACTAAAAAAAGCATCAGGATACTGGATGTCTCGACACAAACAGTATAAAAAGGCTCATGAGGCAGTACTTCATGCAGGCCAATATGCATTTGCTGGAAGAAAATTAAGAAAACGAGATTTGAGAAGTCTCTGGATAACAAGAATTAACGCAGCTTTAAGAGAAAAAGGACTAACATACAGCAAATTTATAGACTTATTAAAAAAACAAAAAGTAGAGCTTGATAGAAAAGTTCTTTCACAAATCGCTTTTGAATATCCTAAGGCATTTGAAGAAATAGTAGAAAAAGTAAGCTTTAGCGCAAAATCAAAATAAGGTATAATTTTTTAATGGACATAAATAACACTTCCGAATCCTTCAAGTTAGCACTTAATAAGATTGACAATTTAGAATCATTAGAAAATCTTAGAGTTAAGTATTTAGGAAGAAAAGGACTGATTAATTCATTTATAGAAAATCTAAAAAAAGCTTCTGTAGCAGAAAAAAAAGAGCTTGGAAATAAAATCAATAATTTAAAAAAAGAAATTGAAAGTAGCATTGAATCCAAAAAAGCTGAGGTTCTGCAAGAAAACGAAGACAATGAAGCGATTGACGCTACGCTTCCAGGAGACGAATATCCAAAAGGTAGCCTTCATCCAACAACCACATCAGTAAATGAGTTAATAAAAATATTTCAAAAAATAGGATTTACACCCGCTTCTTATCCTGAAGTTGAATGGGAGTATTTTGCATTTGACGCTCTAAATATGCCTAAAGACCACCCTGCAAGAGATGATTTTGAAACTTTCTTTTTAGATTCTAAACCTCATGAGAAGTTTGGGAAAATGATACTCACTCCACACACCTCATCTGGTCAAATAAGAGAAATGCATAGACTCAAAAATCCACCAATAAGAATGATAAACATAGCAAAATGCTACAGACCAAACTGGGATACAGTACACACCCCTATGTTTCATCAATTCGAAGGAATGTGTGTTGATGAAGATATAAGCATCGTAAATCTTAAAGGCACAATTGATTATTTTGTAGCAGAGTTTTTTTCTGAAAAAAGAAAAACTAGACTTCGCCCATTTCACTTTCAATTTACAGAGCCTTCTTTTGAAATAGATATAAGTTGTGGTGTGTGCGACGGTAGCAGAAAAGTGGCCCCACTTCGCTCAGGGAGCTCCGAGGGGCAAGAAAAGTTAGAAAGTTGTAAAGTTTGTAAATCTGGATGGTTGGAACTTGGCGGGGCTGGAATGATACACCCAAACGTACTTAAAGAAAGCGGAATAGATCCTGATAAATTTAGCGGTTGGGCTTTTGGATTTGGCGTAGAAAGAGTGTATATGATGAAAGAAGGATTAAATCTTGATGATATTAGAATTTTGTATTCTGGACAAACAGAATTTTTAAACCAATTCTAATATGAATATTAAAATTACATACCAATGGTTACTTGATTATCTTGAGACAGATGCAGATCCTTATGAGATCCAAAAGTATCTCTCTCTTTGT
>JBBEDP010000090.1:0-2172 GCA_040881235.1 Patescibacteria group bacterium | reverse complement strand
TAGAGTATCTTTGTTTGTTCCATTCTCACTTTTGCAGGAACGTCAGATGAATCCGTATAAGCCAAGTCACAATTTTCACACTCAAATATCTTGTAATCACCCACAGACTTCAAGAGCCTGAACTTCCTCTTACCACAAATTATGCAATAACGCCTTTTTTTTACTTTCATACTGACCCAAACCCCCACTTTTGTAGCATATAATCCATAGATTTAACCTTTCTCATTAGTTATTTTCGTTTAATGCATAAATGCAACTTATGTTCGAGTAAACGAGTTAAATATTTTACTAAAATTAAAAATTATAAGTTTTTCAGATGCGGAAAGTGTAATACTCTTCAATTAAAATACTCTAAATTCAAACCAACTTATTCCGCTAAATTTAAATATTTAATTGATAGACCCTCTAAACGAAGAATTATTAAAAACTCAAAAGACATCCTTTATTATATAAAAAAGAAAAATTATCGTGGTAATACCTTATTAGATATTGGCTCAGGATTTGGTTACTTTTTAAACGAAGCGTCCAAAGCTTATAAATATACTTTAGGATTAGAGCCTTCCCAAAATTTGTATAAATTCTCCTCAAAAAAACTAAAAGTAAACGTACTTAATAAATCTTTTCAAAATTATCTAAAGAATTCTAAATATCAAAAATTTGATGTAATTACGATGATACATGTGATCGAACATGTAAAAAACCCCAAAAAGTTTATAAAAAAAGCTTTAACTTTATTAAATAACGATGGAATTCTATTTATCGAAACACCAAATTTAGACAGTTGGCTATTTGATGTCGAACAAAAGAAATACACTTTTTTGACGCCGCCTGAGCATACTTATATTCTTTCTTTGGATTCGTTTAAAGAAATTTTAAAAACTGATTTAAATTCAAAAATAACCAAAATTGCAACCTATAGCTATACGGAGCATGCCGTAAAAATAATAAAAGAGTTATTTACCTTAAATATCTCAAAAAATACAGAAATTGAGCGTAAACCGGTAGCCGTTTTCATTGACGATCGTCCCGCAAAACGGTTAGTGAATGAAATTAAAAAATCTATTTTTTACATAATTTTTCACAAAATATTAGGGCCTATAATACTACCATTCCTAAAATTGTATTATAAAGGTACCTTTTTAAGGCTTTATATCAAGAAGATCGCTTAATTTTGTTGATTATAATCCATTGCAACAATTATTAAATTAATTAATATGATTTTTAATGAAACTTATACGAAATCTATTTGTTTTATCGTTTATTTTTGCGGTTCTTTTATTTACAAAAGAAGTTTTTGCTGAAACTGAATTTATTAAAGACTTAAATAATCCATTAGATTTTTCAAACGAATTAGAAGGATTTGAGGAGAGTGGACAAAGACAACCTTTTGTACTATTTGAAGAGGCCAAATACAAAATTTGGTATACATCACAAAGTTCCAGTTTGTTAAGAATTGCATACGCAGAATCTACGGATCTTGGCAACTTTACAACCAAAAATATACTTAATCTCAATTATGATTCCTCATATCACTTTCATGATCCAACAATGGTCAAGATTGATAATCAATATATTTTGTATTTTGCTGTCTCTAAGGGAGGAGGAAATTACAAAATATTAAGAGCTACATCTAATGATGGAATTAATTTTAATGAAGATGTAACAGAAGTACTAACACCAGGAACCGCTTGGGATAGTAAAGCGGTGTCGGGCCCTTCTGTAATTTTTGAAAACTCGTTATATTATATGTTTTATACTGGTTGGAATGGATCGGAATGGAGGGCAGGTTTAGCTACTTCAAGCGATGGAATAACTTGGTCAAAATGTGATAACAATCCAATACTTGCTTCAACATCTGGTCCTACAATAATTAAAGAAAGCAATAAATATTTTTTATACTCTCATAATAGCTTTGCAACTCTTATAGAGAAATACGAAACATCTGATACACTATCTTGTAATTCAGTTTGGTCAGACAAGGAAACAGTAGTAATTCGAGATAGAGAATACGATAGTAAACTTGTTACAGATCCTACTTTACTAAAGATAGGTTCCTTCAATCATCTATTCTATAGCGGGTTAAGCGCATCAAACAGTTGGACAATAAATTTAGCATCAACTAATTCAGGTAATCACGAGTTGGAAAAAGAATTTTTTGTATTAATTCCTGGT
>JBBEDP010000089.1:0-2223 GCA_040881235.1 Patescibacteria group bacterium | reverse complement strand
AACTATTTTGGAGCAGTTAAAGGGATGCTTGAACTTCAAAGTGATGAAAGGTATGAAACACTCTACATGGTTGCTGATTTACATACGATAACAACCCCATATGACGTTGAAGAACTAAAAAAAAATAGGCGTGAAATATTAATTGAATACTTAGCGGCCGGATTGGACCCAGAAAAAAGCATAATTTTTTATCAATCCGATGTCAAAGAACATGCAGAACTTGCTTTTTATCTTTCGACAGCAGTAACGATATCAAGAATGCAGCACTTGCCGACTTATAAGGACAAGATAAAGCAATATCCCAAAGACAACACAATAGCTCTTTTAAATTATCCAATTCTAATGGCTGCAGACATACTTTTATATAAGCCTGAATTTGTGCCAGTAGGTATTGATCAAGAGCCGCATCTTGAAGTAGCAAGAGAGATTGCCAAAAAAATGAATAATATATATAAGACAGATTTTCCCGAGCCAAAAAGATTTATAACTGATGGAGAGTACATTCCATCTCTTACAGGCGAGGGTAAAATGAGTAAATCTGTTGAAGGTAGCTATGTAAATTTAACTGATAGTCTTGAAGATATAGAGAAAAAAATTGCAAAAATACCAACAGATGCTGGAAAAGGGAATTTAGACAAGATTCCAGGTGGAGTATTAACCCTTTTTAAGCTTGTTGAGCTTTTTCAAGGTCCAGAAAAAAAATCAGAACTCGAAAAACATTATACTGATATTGGTATTAAATACAATGAGGTTAAAAAACAATTGTCAAAAGTTATTTATGATGAGTTTTCAACCTTTCAAACAAAAAGAAGAAGTTTAATTGAAGATCAAAAATACATTGATGAGGTTATAAAACAAGGTGCTGAAAAGGCCAGAGTTATTGCAACAAAAACAATTGATGAAGTAAAGCAAAAAATGGGTTTTAGTCTATGAAAAGCAAGTATCTACCTAAAAATTTTGAGAAAAAATGGATTGAAAAGTGGGAGAAAGATAAGGTTTATAAAACTACGGATAATAAAGACAAGTCTTATATTCTTGATATGTTCCCATACCCTTCTGGAGGAGGCTTACACGTAGGTCATGCCAGAATTTATACGGCTTCGGATGTTCTTGCCAGATTTTACAGATTAAAGGGAAAATCAGTACTTCACCCAATGGGTTGGGATGCATTTGGACTTCCTGCTGAAAACGCTGCAATTAAAGCAAAAAAAAATCCTATTGATATGGTTCCAAAAAATATTGAAAGCTTTAAAAAGCAGATGCAGTCTCTTGGACTATCATATGATTGGGATAGAGAGTTTGCAACAACAGATCCGTCATATTATAAGTGGACACAGTGGTTATTTATTCAGTTTTTTAAATCAGGTTTATTGTTTAAAAAATCAACGCCCGTATATTATTGTGAGTTTTGCAAGACAGGACTTGCTGAAGAAGAAGTGGTCGGAGAGGGAAAACATGAAAGATGTGGAAATGAAATTACAAGAAAAACTCTTCCTCAATGGATATTTAGAATTACTTTATACGCAGATGAATTATTAGATGGTATTGATGATGTGGATTGGCCAGAAGGCATTAAAAAAATGCAGAAAAATTGGATTGGAAAGTCTGAAGGAATGGAAATTAACTTTAAAATCAAAAGTCAAAAATCAAAAGTCAAAAATATTAAGGTTTTTACGACAAGGCAAGATACTGTTTTTGGTGCGACCGCATTAATATTAGCACCTGAGCATGAATTAATTGACGAAATTCTAAAAAATAATGATATTAAATTAGATGCAGATAGAGAATTAATAAGAACATATGTTGAAGAAGCTAAAAAAAAGCTTGATCTTGCAAGAACAGACTTAAATAAAGAAAAAACTGGAGTATTTTCAGGCCTTTATGCAGAAAACCCTGTTAATAATGAAAAGATTCCTATATGGATTGCCGACTATATTGTCGGTTGGTATGGGTATGGCGCTGTTATGTTTGTTCCGGACGGAGATTTAAGAGATTTTGAATTTGCAAAAAAGAATAATTTACCTATAAAGCAAGTAGTTAATCGTAAAGATCTAACTAAGCCGTTTATTAAAGAAGGAATTTTGATAAAAAATAAAGAAATTGAAAAGTTCTTAGAAGATAAAAAGGTTTTTGATAAACCGTTGACAACGCAGAGCTTCAGAGAAATTATTTCAGAGAAAATAAAAGAAAGAGGGTTTGGGCAAAAGATTGTTCAATATAAAC
>JBBEDP010000088.1:9915-14430 GCA_040881235.1 Patescibacteria group bacterium | reverse complement strand
GCTGGAGATCAAACTGCGACCATTGCGGCAGTTCATTAAACTGCTAGTTACTCTCAAAATTTATATTTAAGTCAAGATACTGTATGCAGCATACTGAATGCGGTATACTAAATTATATGAACAATAATTCACCGCAAAATTACACTCCCCTGCAAGAGTCACTGATGAATGGGGGAGGGGTCAGTTCTGGTTCTAAGGAATTAGAGCCTCATGGCAGCCCAAATGAAAATTTTACCTACCATGAAGCTCAAGAACACGAGCCAAAAAAGGAAACCAGTGAATTTATCGAAAGTACACCCGAAACTATAAAAATAGATGCGGATTTAGAAAAACTTGGAGTCTCTTCTGTTAAATCTACAAAATTTCCAAATTTTCAAGAAGTTGAACTTCCAATCTCTGATGAAAAAATTGTCGAAGGTCTTCAAGAACCAGTTGATTCATCTTTCAGATGGCTTGCAGAATTTGCTCTGGCTATTTTAAAAAGGGCACACGCGACAATAAAGAAAATCCATGGAAAGATAGTTAGGATTTCAACTGCTTAAAGATTTACTCAGCTTTTTTAATTTCTTCTAAAAACGCTTCTTTTCCCATTGCTCCGACAAACTGATTTACAGCTTTACCGTCTTTAAAAATAATAAAGGTGGGGATAGAGAAAACTGAATATTGTGAAGCTAAATTGGAGTTTTGGTCAACGTCAACCTCCACAAATTTGATGTCTTTTTTCTCTTCTGATAATTCTTTAATTAAAGGTGAAGTAATCTTGCATGGAGCACACCATTCTGCAAAAAAATCAACAAAAACAAGCCCTTTGTGATCTAAAACCTCTGCCTTGAAGTCGTCTTGTGTAACCTTATTAACTGCCATAGCTTTTTAATAATAAACAAATAATCCCCGCATGTCAAACAAATAGGTTATTTGTGTTCGATATTAAAAAAGGCGAACCCACTTTGAGGAATAGACAATCTACCAGGAGCGCGTAAATTATATCCTTTTTTAAATTCTGCTCCTGACATTGTCTTTTCTCCTTTATCTGTCTGGAACGTAACTTGATTTGTTGTCCCGTTTCCTTGACTTACAACAACACCTGAAGCTGAATTAATTCCTCCACCATAGCTTTGAGAAGCGCTTCTTAACTCGTCTATACTATACGGATTGCCTCCCCAACAAGAGCTTGTAGGAGTAACTCTATTTGTATCTGCCCCTGATCCTGATCTATGCATCACCATTACTGCATTTATAATGTCTGCCATCTCTTGTGGACTTAACCATGGATTACTTCGTCCACATTTATCACTATTAATCGAATAACTTTGCGTATACCAAGATTTATATACCCAAGGTGAGCCTCCAGTTTTTTCATATGACTTGTCTATAAAATTCGATCCTCCAGATCCGTCAGTCGTATCCCAACCGCTTGTTGTTAAATAACCCCCTGCTGTTGATGAATAAAACGTTACAACACCGTCAAGAACCTGGCCTTTTGTATCGTCAACCGCTTGCTTCCAAGCCGCTGGCGGATTATCAGATTTTGATTTTCTAAACACTTGGCATCTCTCTGTAATACAAATCTCCTTTCCTTCTTGTTTATAACGATATGCATATGTTCTTGCGGCTATAGCTTGCGCTTTTAAAGCTTCGGTGTGCCAGCTCGAAGGCATTTCTGCAATACCGTATAAGTACGTTGTTTCAAAATCTATTTCTCCATTTTCTGCCACACGAATATTACCATTTGTGTCGCGGTTCTCTGGATCTTTTCCATAATAAGCTCTTAAAATAGCTCTGTGATCTTGCCCTATTTGCGCCCTTCCTAAGGCTCCGTATTGACTCATCCCCTTCCTATGTGTATACGCTCCAAAGGAAAAAGCTCCAAAGTATCCTCCTGGAGCAGCTTCTCTAAATCCAGTTATTGAGGCGTAATAATCATCTGCGAGTTCGCTATCTCCTATGTTCACAGTAAAGCTACCGCTTCTAGCGTTTATGATTTCCTGTTGTTTAGCGCTAAGTTCTGCTATTTTACCCTTCGTTGTTGTTATTTCCCCGGCAAGAGCTTGAGTTTGCCTGTCTACTTCTTCGTTAATTACCGCAAGTCTAGATTTCTCAGACTTAAGCTCTTCCTTCTTTGTCTCTAAATCTCTTATATATAAGACGATTCTTGTAATCGTATTTCTATCCTGATCAACAAGAGTCTTTTGGTAAAAAAAGTTTTGGAGAGAATCTGATAAGTTTTCAGCAGTAAGTAAATTTACAATTGATATAGCGTTTTTATTTATGTTTTTATAGTATGACCTTGCCCTTTCGTTTAATAAACCCCTTTGAAATGCAAGCGCCTCTTCTCCGATCCTTACCTCTTCTTCTTTTTTAACAATCTCTGACTCGACAAACGTAACCTTTGCTTTAATCTCATTAAGCTGATTGTTCAAATTCTGAAAGTTTGATTCTTTATCTTGTAGATCTTTTTTTAACGAATCTAATTGTTTTGTAATGTCATCAAGCTCGTCCGCCTTTGCAAAAAAAATAATGGGAAGAAGTAAAAATACACAGAAAATAAATAAGAAAAGTCTTTTGGCCATAACTTTCATTATAGCCTAAATTGATGTTATTTTTTAATCTTTCGGAGTAGAAAACCTGTTGCGCCCAATGATCCATAAAGTAGTAAAAGCGCAGAAGAAGGACCGGTTTCAGGTATAGATTGAACTTGATTTATCACATCTTCGCTTTTTTGTTCTTCAGGCTCTGTAAATTTAACCTCTATTTCTTTTTCTTTAGAGTCTTGCGTGTCTTCGTCAGCTATCTGTACTACTGTTGGAGTTGGAGTCGCATCGTTGTTACCAAATGGTATAAATTTACTTTGCAAATTAAGCCTTCTGCTTAACACTATGACAAAGACTATAACTACAACTAGCCCTAAGATGAATGATAAGACCTTATTAAAGTTTCCCATGAGCCGCTATTATAGCATTATAGGATAAATAAATCAATATTTAGACCGCTACATAAGTCAATGTCAAGAACCTCGATACCGAATTTTTTATTCGACAAAGGAGCCCTACCACTTCGTGGATCCCCGCTCAAAAAAATTGGTATCTTCGCTTCTTACTAAGGTTTTTGACGGGTGGCAAGAGGGGAAGCCTGCCTGCGCAGGCAGGGGCTCCCGACACGCGCGCAGTTGATTGTGTGATTTCGTCAATCAAAACCTCTTATTACCCTTCTTGACATTTACTTATAAAAGTTAAACAATATAACTATGGATCAACAAAATAATTCAAACCCTCAGGTTTTATATGAATGGTCTGCCCCGCTTAGGCCTTTTATTAAAAGAAGCAAAAAAATAATTCGATTTTATGTTGCCTTGACACTGCTTCTATCGCTTATTATTGCTTTTTTTGGAGACATAATACTTTTAATTCCTTTATGGGCATTAATGTTTATTTTTTATGTTTTTACAGTAACTCCACCGACTGATATTACAAATAAAATTACTAAATTTGGAGTGGAAACAGTGGGAACAAACCTTCGATGGGAAACTCTTGACCATTTTTATTTTACAAAGAGATTTGGTTATGAAATATTAACTATTGTTACCCATCCGCCGTACGATTTTCATACGTATCTTGTTATCCCAATTAACAAAGTTAAAGATGACGTAACTCAGCAATTATCAAAGCACATTATCTATCAAGAGGCTCCTGTAAAAACTACAATAGATAAGATTATTGACCGGCTTTCAATGCTTGTTCCTCATGAAGAGGGGGAAAATGAGGGGGTAAAAAACCACACGCCAATAAACGTTACTCCGACTGGCTAATTTTTTTACCAAAAACCTCCGCGTCCATTTCTTTTACGCCAAACTTTCTTCCCCAGTAAATAACGCCTTCATCAGTAGATATAAGATATGCATCTTCTTCTTTAGCAAGAACAATTAAATCTAGGTCTGCTGTGCTGTCTAAAAACCTAGTTCTTGTAAGTTGTCTATACCTATCTCTTAAGCTTTTTGTAAACAAGCCTGTTTTCATTTGAATATCTTGTTTGTTTTTAAGTTCTACTGGGGCTAAGCTAGATACGGCCTTATAAAGCTCGTCTTCAGCAACGGTTAAACCTCTTGTAATCCTATCTTTTATTTCTTCAACAAGTTCATAAAAAAGACTGGCTGGGAAAGACGTTTGAGAAATATTTGGTGATTTTACTGTTATTTCAGCTAGAAATTTCTTTAAAATAAGATCTTCCTGATCAAAAAACGACTTAAGCTCTTTAACTACTTTGGGAGGCATTAAAAACTGAGAATTTGATTTCTTTTTTAGCTTCAAAAATCCGGCTGTAGCGGATTCAATCACTTCATTTGTTTTTTCTCCAAGCCCAAGTCCTGGCTCCATATTAAAAAACAAATTTGTATCTAAAACATATTTTTCCATGCTTTTATAATAGCACAATAATATTGGCTTTAACTCAAAGCTTAAAATTCAAAAATCAAAAGTTAATTTATAACTTAAAAGTTTTTAGTTGCGGTTTTGCATTTTG
>JBBEDP010000088.1:3398-9815 GCA_040881235.1 Patescibacteria group bacterium | reverse complement strand
TATTTCTATCTATTAATATATAAAAAATACCTCTTGAATCATTATGTGAAAATGTTTATTATTTGTGGATAAGTTATCCACAATATATGCTTTTATCATTCTGGTTAGGATTTATAGACAACATCATCGACGAAAAAGAAAAAAACCCTACTCTTTATTCGCTGGTAAAACAGCTTAAACCCCTTGAACTGACAGAAACTAAAATAAAGCTTGGTTGTGATAATGCGGGTTTTGCTATGCTTTTAAACAAAAGATCTTCTTTAATAGAAAAAAGGCTTGAAGGTTATGCAAAAAAGAAAATACGAATTGAAATCGTCATAACTCCTAAAAAAAAGAGAAAAGAGGAGCCTCTGTTTAAGTTTGAGCCGAGTATTGAAGACGTTTTTTCAAAAGCACGCCTGATAAACAGCTTCCGGTTTGATAATTTTGCGGTTTCTACCTCAAATCAAGTCGCTTATGCAGCGTCACAGGCTGTTGCAAAATCCCCATCAAAAGCCTATAACCCTTTGTTTTTATATGGGGGCGTTGGTGTTGGAAAAACTCATCTAGCACAAGCTGTTGCAAGAAAAATTTTAGAAAGTGAACCAGAAAAAAAAGTACTATTTAGCCCAGGAGATTTATTTATGAATGAACTTATTGAGGCTATACGAGAAAAAAATACGCCGAGATTTAGAAGAAAATATCGGGCTCTTGACCTGTTAATAGTTGACGATATCCAATTTATTTCGGGTAAAAACACAGTTCAGGAGGAGTTTTTTCACACTTTTAATACTATAGTTTCTTCTGGCGGACAAATAATCCTAACGTCTGATCGTTCACCAAAAGAAATAAAAAACCTCCAAGATAGACTGCGCTCAAGGTTTTCAGGCGGTCTCACCGTTGATATTCAGTCCCCTGACTTTGAATTACGAACTGCAATTTTGTTAATTAAGGCTCGTGAAAAAAACATAGTAATAGACATTGACCTTGCAAAAATTATCTCAGACCAAATTACCGATCTTCGGGAACTTGAGGGAACGCTGCTTTCTATTTACGCTCGGGCTCTAACAAAAGATGGTAAAATAACCGTAGATATCGTTGAGTCGCACTTCTCTCAAGAAAAAGACAACGGGGTGAGAAAATTTAGTCCTTCTGATGTAATAAGGTCTGTTTGTTCATATTACAATATTAAGCTGTCTCATATTAAAGGGCCTGGCAGATCAGAGAAGGTTGCGCTCCCTCGCCAAATAGCAATGTTTCTTTTAAGAAAAGAGTTGGGACTAAAGTTTGAAGAAATAGCGTATATGTTAAAAAGAAAAGATCACACAACCATAATGTATGGTGTTGAAAAAATAAATTCGGTTTTAATTAAGGACGCGGTTTTTAAACAAGAGGTCGACCGCATTGTTAGTTCTTTAAAGTAATAAACATAGTATGCACAAACTATAAACAGCTCTTTTCGTCGTTTTATCTTGTCTTGAAAATACAAATGTTTTTTTATACACTTATCCCCAGTTCCTAATACTACTATATGAATATACTAATCGATAAAGAAACATTATATGAAGCGGTCTCTCTTGCAAGTAGATTTACCATAAATAAGTTTACAACAACTACACACCTACAAGGAGTATTAATAAAGACAGAAAAAAAAGAGCTTCATATTATAGCAACAGACCTTAACGCATATTTTCATAAAAAAATAAAAATTGTAGAAAGCGGGCCGCTTAGGGTTGTAATAGAACCAAGAACTTTAATAGAATATTTATCCTTTCTTCCATCTGGGAAAATAAAAATAGAGGTAAAAAACAATCAGTTTATAGTGACAAAAGACGCGGATAAGGGAGTGTTTCCTATAATTGAAGTGGCGGATTATCCTCCGCTTCCTAAGACTGAAAAAGAAACAGGCCAAAAAATAAACGTTGCTTTTTTAAATAAAACGCTACCACAGGTACTTTTTTCTGCGTCAACAGACGACTCAAGACCAGCATTAACGGGAATTAACTTCCTTACACAGGACAACGATCTGCTTATGGTCTCCACAGACGGTTTCAGACTGTCGTTGGTTAGAAAAAATAAAGACATAGAAATTCCTGAAGTTTTAATTCCGGGAAGATTCTTAGAAGAGGTTTTAAAAGAGGCTAAGGATGAAAAAGACGTAATGTTTTACCACTCAGAAGAAGAAAAAACAGTGCTTTTTAAGGTCGGAGACACAAGTTTTTATACACGACTTATTGAAGGAGAGTTCCCAGCCTTTGAAAAAGTTGTTCCTTCCGAGAGCAAAACACAGGCCGTGTTTAACAGGGAGGAGTTTTTACAAAAAATAAGAAGAGTGGCGGTTTTTGCCAGGGAATACTCAAACATTATAATAGTAGAAGTAAAAAAGGATGGAATTAATATAAGCCCAAAAACAGACAGCGGAGTTTCTGGAAGTAGCGCCACCCAAGAAGCAGACGTTGACGGAGAAGAACAGAAAATAGCGTTTAACTTTAGATTTCTTTATGATTTTTTAAACAACTCAAAAGCAAAAAAAATAAACATGGACGTATTAAGACCAGACGCCCCAATAGTCTTTAGAGAAGACGACAAAAAAGACTTCGTGCATATTATAATGCCTATTAGAATAAATACCTAAGAAAGTTTTTTAAAGAGTTTCTAATTTTTCGTCCTTTTCAGGAGCTTCTTTTACCAAGTTTAGGAATCTTTCCGTAGAGGAGAGTCTCTTATGCCCAACAAGCTTTGCAATATAATCTATAGCATAACCGTTTATTAGTTGGTGCGCGATAAATGTATTTCTAAAATCATTTACAGTTGCATCATCAATTCCAACCTCTCTAAAACACCTTGTAATAATTTGCCTTATGTTTCTTACAAGCAGGGGTCTGTCAGTTCTTGTGGTAAATAAATATTTTTCCTCATTTTCATCATTTTTCTTATCGGAACTAGATTTTGTTTTTAAGTAGTCTTGTATGGCTTTTTTTACAGCGCTGTTTAAAGGAACTTGCCGTGAAGGCGTTTTACCATAAGGTTGTATATAGAGACTCTCTTCTTTAACGTCATCAACTCGAATGTTTGTCAGTTCACCAATTCTTATTCCTGTTTGAAGTAAAATCTCAACCATAGCGTACGTTCGTGGATTTTCCTTTGCAACATCTCTTATTGCTCTATATTCTAATTTACTAAAAATCCTTGGAGGAGCTTGTATGTATTTTGGATGAGTTACGTCAAGCGAAGGGTTTTGTTCAACTATTTTTTCATTTTTTAAAAATCTAAAAAAGGTTCTTATGGAATTTAACTTTCTGGAGGCTGATTTTTTAGAGTAGCTTTCGGAAACTAATTTATTAATAAATTCAGAGATATCCTCTTTTTTAACATCTCTTATGTCATTTAAATCTTTTGAGGATAAAAATCCAACAAACTGTTCAAGGTCTTTTTTATATGCAACTATAGTAAATTCTGATTTATTTTGATCTTTTAAAGCGGATACAAACTTATCTATAAGAGAAGCATAAACATAAGTGGCCATAATAACCCATAATATATCATAAGAATTTCAGATTTTCAACATTATAGGTATTAATTTGAAAACAACTGCACAAACATTTTGCCATAAATTCCAGCGTCAATTACGCCAATCCCAACTTTATTATAGTCAGGGGAAAGAATATTCTTTTTATGTCCTGGAGAATTCATTAATCCTTGATGTGCTATATACACGTCTGGCGCGTAAGCAAGGTTTTCGCCTAAAATCCCATAAGAAATACCAGCAGACCTAACTCTATCTCCAGCGTCAGACCCATCAACAGCAGAAACGTGGGAGAAAAATCCATACTCTAGCATTTGTTTTGCGTAATCTCGTGACACACTTCGCAGTTGAGTATCAATTTCTAACTTAGAAAGACCCATGCCTTCTCTTTCCTTATTAACAAAACCTACCATTATTTCCTCTGACTCCTGATCTACTATAAGATTTTGTTTTTTAGAGCTAAATCCAAGGTCGACAGAGCTTGTAGAATCAGGTTTTATTGTTAAAAAATTTAGCGTTTCTTCAGCTGCTTTTCCAAAAACACTTTTTAACTCAGATTCAAAAGATCTTGAAAACGAAATGAAAAAAGGACCGGTTTTTGAATCTAAAACCGCTTGCTTTACTTGACCACGAACAGGAAGAGCAAATATCAAACTAATAAACAAGGTAAAGACAATAAACGCCTGAACCGCCCCCGTAAAAAGTCCGAGGTTACGATCAAGTTTTTTATTAATAAGTCCTTCTGTGCGTAAAAATTTAACAGTTATAAAAAAATAAATAACCTCAAACAAAGTCCATATCCCAAAAAAACCCAGTACATTAGCGATACCTGGCATGATGTTAAAATTTTTAATAAAAACAATAGCTGCAAAAGGATATAGGTAATAAGAAACCAAAAGCGATAGTATAAAACCACCTATTTCAATAGAAGTACGCACTAAGCCGGAGTTTGTTACAACAAAATAAACAAACATTACAACAAAAACCAAATCTATCCAATTTGCACCCAGAGAGAAATCCATAGAAACATTATATAAAACTCGAAGCACTAAATTCTAAACTCGAGACAAATTAAAATTTATTAAATTCGAATTTACATGCAGCTCCCTTTGTGTTATATTATGAGCTCGTCAATTCGACTGGCGGAAGGAACTTTAATTAATGGCTAAAATAAATACAACCCCTACTCATCCCATGGACGCGCTCCTTAAGACTCAAGAACTACCTAGAATTAAAAAAGGTGAAGAAATTGAGGCTAAAATACTTTCTATTTCAAAAAAAGGAGTACTTTTTGATATAGGCGCAAAAGCAAACGCAGTGCTTGGAGAAAGAGAGGTTAAGGAAATTACAACATATCTTCCATATTTAAGTCAGGGCGACGAAGTAAAGATAAAAATAATATCTGAAGAATCAAGAGATGGCTACCCAGTTGTTTCAATGCGTTCTTTTTTTGAAAAAGGAAAGTGGGATATTTTACTTGACAAAAAAAATAAAGAAACAGAAATAGAAGTTGTTTGTGGTCATTACGGAAAAGGAGGGGTTTTTATAGAATTTATGGGAATAAGAGGGGTTATTCCAAAAATACAATTAACAGAAGAATTTTTAAACAATCCTGAATTGCTTGAAGGAAAGAAAGTTAAAGTTAAAGTACTAGAGGTTGATAGAGATAAAAATAGACTAGTGGTTTCTCAAAAAGCATCGGCTCTCAATATTTCTCAAAAAGACCTTAAGAAGAAATTTGACAAAATTAAGATAGGAGATAAGTATAAAGCTAAGGTTCTTGGAGTTTCAGAGTTTGGAATATTTTGCGAAGTTGAGGGTGTTGAAGGCTTAATTCATATATCTGAGCTTTCATGGGAAAAGGTTTCTGACGTATCTTCGTATGCTAAACAAGGGGACACTATTGAGACAGAGGTTGTAGAAAAAAACAAAGTAGACATGAAGCTGAATCTTTCTATAAAAAGACTATCTTATGATCCGTGGAAAAACATAGAAAAAAAATATAAAAAAGACAAAGAAGTAGAAGGAGAAGTAGTAAGAAAAGAAAAATACGGTTATTTCGTTAGACTAGAGCCTGGAATTGAGGGGCTTATTCATTCAAGCAAACTTTCCGGAGAAGAAAGTTTTAAAACCGGACAAAAAGTAAAGGCGTATATAGAAAGAATTAATAAAAGTCAAAGAAGATTAAGCTTAATACTTCCTGAAAAGGCAAAACCAGTCACCTATAGATAACTATTTTTTATTTTTCGGTTAACGAGCTTTGTCCTTCACTTCGCTAAACTCAGCGTATGTTAGCTCAGGACAATGCGAGTTAACGAGTTTGTTATTCATTAACCCGTTAACGCGTTAACCCGTTAATTTAACAATGAATAATTGTTATACTAATATTATGGACCAACATCCCATACCTAGACAAATCACAACTTTTGAATTTAAGCTTATAGGTTTTATGACGCTTAAACAGTTTATTTATTTAATTGTTTTTTTACCTATTGCCTACATTGTCTTAAGTCTTTTTCCCATACCAATACTAAATATTTTGATTGCGGCTTTAGTAGCTTTTGTGGGAATAGCGTTAGCCTTTATACCCATAAATGATAGACCTTTGGACGTATACATTAAGAACTTTGTAAAAAGAGTATTGATGCCTACGCAGTTTTATTATCAAAAAACAGGCGCTTATCAAAACACTAATTCAACAGTTCAACCAACAACACAAAAACAAGTAAACGCCCACACAGAAGTAAATAATAAGTTAAATCAATATTTATCGAAAACAAAAACTGCACAAAGCACGGCAATCTTAAAAGATATCAAGAGAAAAGAAGAAATAAAAACTGCGTTAGACCTTCCTTTGCCTAGTAATTTAAAGTTAAGCACAAATAATGTTCCACAACAAACACCAGCACCAG
>JBBEDP010000088.1:0-3298 GCA_040881235.1 Patescibacteria group bacterium | reverse complement strand
GACATTGTGCTTTTAAGAGACAAGTCAGCTGTTCTTATAATTGAAGTTGGAACAGTTAATTATTGGTTGCTTGCAGAGGAAGAACAAAACTCCATAATTACTGCCTACGGAAAGTTCTTAAATTCACTATCTTTTCCAGTACAGATATTAATCGTTTCAAAAAAAACAGACATATCTTCATATCTTTCTTTAGTTGATGAGAGAATTAAACAACAATCCATTGATTTTATGAAAAAAAGACTTGAAAGCTATAAGGATTTCATAAAATCAACAATTAAAAAATCAGAGGTTCTTGAAAAGAACTTTTATTTTGCAATACCATTTTCACCTTTTGAGCTAGGAGCTGTAAAAAGCGTACAAAGTCTTACTAAAGATTATATTATTGAAAGAGCCAAACTCTCTTTATATCCAAAAAGGGACCACTTACTTCGTTTACTTGTAAAAATCGGGCTTAAAGCATCAACGCTACAGAAGCAAAAAATAGTAGAACTTTTTTACAGTCTATACAATTCGAGCAACGATAAAAAATTAGCCCACGTAGATTCGTATACAAATTTATCCATGTCTAAACAAAAATGAAATTACCTAAGTTTTTAAACCTGAATCTAAATAAAGGAAAACAAAATAAATCCAACAATGCAAACGAAAACCCAACAGGAGTAATAAATCACGGCTCTGTAGGTATAAAAGATCTAATTGCGCCATCTTACGCAGAGGTTGATTTTAACCATATAAAAATTGACAATAAGTTTTATAGAACTTTGTATGTTGCAGGATATCCAAGGTATGTTTCTCCAAATTGGCTTCATTCATTGATTTCATTTGACAGAGCACTCTATATTTCAATGTTTATTTACCCAACAGAATCAAAGGACGTCATGCATGACCTTAAAAGAAAAATCGCAGAAATGGAGGCAACGTTAGAAAATGATATGAAAGCAGGAAAAATTGTGGATCCGACCGTGCAAGTCGCTCTGGATGATGCAATGTCTTTACAAGCAGAGCTTGCAAAAGGAGCAGAAAGATTTTTTCAATTTGGGCTATACATTACAATACCGGCAAATTCACTAGAAGAACTTGAACAGGTAACAAAACAGATTGAAGCATCTCTTTCTTCGCTTCTTATTGTTTCAAGAAAGGCAACTTTGCAAATGGAGGAGGGTTATAAATCTACTCTACCTTTGTTCTATGACAAAGTCGGTGTATGGAGGAATATGGATTCTACATCGCTTGCGATGACGTTTCCATTTTCAACAGCGTCGCTCACAAAAAATGAAGGAGTTTTATACGGATTAAATGAACACGATGGAAGTCTTATTATTTTTGATAGATTTACTCTTGAAAACGCAAACTCTGTCATATTGGGAAAATCAGGAGGAGGTAAAAGTTTCCTTGTCAAGCTTGAAACGCTTAGACTTCTTATGATGGGAATAGATGTGATTATTATTGACCCAGAAAACGAGTATAAAAAATTAACAGAATCAGTAGGTGGAGAATTTGTAGAGTTTTCTTCAAACTCGAAATTCAAAATAAACCCTTTTGATCTTGCAACAGATGACCCGGAACCTGATGAGCTACAAAATAAGATTTTAGATCTTCATGCACTAATGAGGGTGATAATGGGAGACCTAACGCCGTCGCAAGATGCACTTTTGGACAGAGCTTTAGTTACCACATATAAGCTTAAAAATATAACGCAAGACCCAGAGACTTTTAAAAACGAGCCGCCTCTTCTTGAAGATCTTTATAAAGTATTTTTAGGAATGGAAACTGACGAATCAAGAGAAATGGCAGATAGACTTGAAAAATTTGTTAAAGGGTCAGCTTCAGGAATATTTAATGAAAGATCTAATTTTGATATCAAAAATAAATTTACAGTTTTTGGAATAAGAGATCTTGAGGAAAACTTAAGACCCGTTGCTATGTATATTGTTTTAGACTTTATTTGGAATAGGATTAGAAGAGTAAAAAGAAAAAGAGTATTGATAGTCGACGAAGCTTGGTATTTGATTAAAAATAAAGATTCTGGTAATTATTTGTTCAGTTTTGCAAAAAGAGCTAGAAAATATTCACTTGGTTTGACAACAATTACGCAAGACGTTGAAGATTTTATCGCGACAAACGAAGGACGAGCGATTATAACTAACTCCAGTCTACAAATTTTACTCAAACAATCAACTGCAGCAATAGATCAATTGACAAAAACTTTTTATCTTACAAAAGGGGAAAGACACTTTTTACTTTCTGCTGGTATTGGAGAAGGATTGTTTTTTGCAGGTCAATCCCATGTAGGATTTAAAGTAATATCCTCAAGTGAAGAAAAATCAATAATAGAATAAACCAATAACCAATATTACAAGAAACAGACAAGATACAATAATCAATATACCAATTACCAAACACAGAGGCATCCTGAACTGACAAAATGTCATCCTGAATTTAATTCAGGATCTGTAGATTCCTGCTTTCGCAGGAATGACACAAGGGGCTCCTGGAACGACAGTTTGATTATTGGTAATTGGCCTTTGGCAATTGTCTGGAGCACTTGAATTATTGGTTTATTGGGTATTTAATATATTGTGTTTAAACAAGCTCATATTTTTGTTTCCGGGAACGTCATAGGCGTTGGTTTTCGCGCATGGGTTAAATATCAGTCTAAATTTACAAATGTTTCTGGGTGGGTTAGAAATGTAGGAGATGAGGTAGAAGTCTTGCTTCAAGGAGAAGAGAAAAATATTCTTGATATGATTGAAAGAATAAAGAAAGGGCCACCGATTTCAAATGTTAAAAATGTTGAAATAAACTGGGAAGAAATAAAAGAAAAACATACCTCTTTTGAGATTCTTAAATAAGTGTTTGTTTAATTCAGGCTTGATTGGTAAAATATAACACTCAAGATTTGGTAAGGGCCCGTAGCTCAACCGGCAGAGCAGTAGCCTTTTAAGCTATTGGTTGAGAGTTCGAGTCTCTCCGGGCTCACCAAATGAACAAGGTATTTTTCTATCTTTTTGTGGCTTTTTGTATTGTTGTGTTGTCTGCGGTTGGGACTTATTACTACATAACTTCTTATGCTATTCAAAATTTCACGAATAAAGTAGTTGACGAAAACACGGTTTTTTGTACTCAAGAAGCAAAGCTTTGTCCAGATGGTAGTTATGTAGGTCGGGAAGGTCCAAACTGCGAATTCACACAATGCCCAAAATAACAAACTTAAAAGTCATAACTCAAAACGCAAAACTACAATTAAAAACTTTTAAGTTATAAGTTAATTTTTGACTTTTGAATTTTAAGTTTTTAG
>JBBEDP010000087.1:0-2270 GCA_040881235.1 Patescibacteria group bacterium | reverse complement strand
TATTTAAATACTTACTATTTTAACTTTTGACAATTCTTGTCTGAAACCCTTTCTTTTTGCAAATCTTACTTTAGACTTAAACTTTAATATATTAATCTTATCACCTCTCAGATGTTCTAATACCTTAGCTTTTGCTTTAACTCCAGTGGTTGGTGTTCCTAATTTTAGGCCAGTTTTTTCATCATCAAAAGAAACTAATGTTTCAAGATTAATTTGTGAGTTTTCTTTTTCGTCAAGTTTATCTACTATAATCTCATCACCAGCTTTTACCAAATATTGTTTTCCTGCAGCTTTTATAACTGCTAATTTTGTCATAGATAATTATACTCTATCGATAGGCATGAGCGCAATTCCTAGTGCGTATGTCGCAATTGATGAACCTCCATATGAAAGTATAGGTAAAGAAACACCAGCTATCGGAAACGAACCAAGATTCATCGCGATATTTACAAAAATTTGAAAACAAAAATAGCTTAAAAAACCTACACTATAATACAAATAATACCTTTCTTCGCGATCTATCTTTGTGTAGTTTTTTATAATTAATTTAATAATCTTTAAACAAATTAAAAAGTATAAAATAATTACAGACAACGCTCCGATAAAACCAAATTGCTCTGACAAAGAAGAATATGCAAAATCAGTATGACTTTCTGGTAAAAAAAATAATTTAGACTGTGTTCCGTAACCTAAGCCTCTCCCTGAAAATTTTCCAGACCCTGCAGAAATTTTAGATTGAAGCATATTGTAGTTTGTGCCTTGAAAATCATCATTGGGTATAAAAAAACTGACTACCCTCTGTTTTTGATACTCTCTTAGTACATTCCAACTGAGAGGGAGTGCAAGGACTGCAATTAAAACCAAAGTGACAATATACTTTTTAGGTATTTTAGAAAATAATACAATGCTAAAAAATATTACTACATAAGAGAGTGCGTTACCAAGATCAGGCTGTTTAAATACTAAAAAGAAAGGAATAAATAAATATAGTAAAGCCAATGCGAAAACCCTACGTCTATCCATATCTTCTTCTCGCAAACTTATAAATTTGGCTATAAAAACTATAAAAAAGACTTTAAAAATTTCTGAAGGTTGGAAATTAAAAAAATACAAATCTATCCACCTTTTTGACCCTCTGATTTCTTCTCCAATAACAAACACGCTTATTAGTAAAAATATAAATAACCAATAAAAGAATTTATAATTTTTTTTAAAATATTCTGCGTCAATTACACGAATAAAGATAAATAACACGGCGCCTAGTATAAGAAAAACAAGTTGAAATATAGCGAATTCTTGATTAATTCCCAGTAAATTAAAGAATGAAAAAATGCCAAGAAGTATTGATGAGGTTAGCAATAGAGTCATAATTTTACACTTTGCTTACTTTAAATTCTTTTGCTTTAATTAGTTTTCTGATTAAAGCTTTTTCTTTAATTACTTTTTCAAATTTAACTGGCCAATCTGTTAAATATACGTTTACATAATCTTCTGGATTAGCTCCAAGCTTCTTTCTTTCAGACTGTATCATTCTTATAATTTTTCTAGCTTCTCCTTCTTCTAATAAGTCTTTTGTTAGTTTAGTATCTAGTACTACATCTAATGTCTCACCTTTTTTTAATGTGATCTTTTTTACATTGAGTTCATCTTCAATCATTTTTTTTAATTCAGGCCCTTGTTCTTTCGAAATATTAGTAGACAAATATATAGTGGCTGAACTTAATGGTTGTCTTAAAGCTAGATTTTCTTCTTTTCTAGACGCATGTCCTTTTTCAACAATATTTCGTACTAAACTCATATCTTTTTCTAATGTATCGTCTATAAATTCTTTCTTAAGATCAGGCCAATCGGCTAAGTGCACAGACTTATTTTTTGTCAGGTTAGTATAAATTTCCTCAGCTATAAAGGGAGTAAAAGGCGAAAGTATTATGCTCAAGTTTTTTAAAATAAAGTAAAACGTAGCATAAAAAGACTGCTTATCAACTTTATTATCAGAATTAAGCCAAAGTCTACTTCTACTTCTCCTAATAAACCATGTAGAAATATCTGTTACTAAAGATTCAATAAGCGCGGTTGCTGATCTTGCATCGTAATTTTTTAAATTTATATTTACTGAATTCTGAACGTTAGAATACCTACTAAGAATCCATCTATCTAATACATTCTTAGGACTTGGAGCTTTTTTATCAATTACCGATATATTTTCTAACAAAGAATAATCAACAAAATATTTATATATATTCCATAAAATTAAATAGAATCTTCTTCTA
>JBBEDP010000086.1:0-2293 GCA_040881235.1 Patescibacteria group bacterium | reverse complement strand
TATAGAATCAACTATAGATGCTGCAACAACCTCACCCCCAGTTAAAACAAAGTCCCCAAGAGATATTTCTTCATCAACATAGTCAGTGATTCTTTCGTCATGCCCTTCATAATGTCCAGTTACCAATATCAGATGATTTAATTTTGAATATTCCCAAGCTTTCTTTTGGGTATATTTTGATCCTTTAGGGCTGGTTAGTATAGTTCTAGTTTTATTATTTTTTTTCTGGCCTTTTGCCTTACTTATAGCAGTTTTTAAAATATCGACTTTCAAAATCATACCCGCACCTCCTCCATATGGCTTATCATCTACTGTCTTATATTTGTCTTGAGCAAAATCTCTAAGATTTACAAGGTTTATCTCAACCAGTCCTTTATCAATAGCTCTTTTTAAAATGCTCTCTTCAAAAAAACCCGCAATCATATCAGGAAATAAAGTTATTATCGTAATTTTCATGCCTTTATTTTACAATAGACTTTATAAATATGAAGCAAGTAGTACTATTTATCATTTGGTTATACCAAAAACTGGATTTCTTAAAAAAACCATTTCTAAGAATTTTTATTGGAACTGACAAAACATGTAGGTTTACGCCAACATGCTCTGTATATACTTATAGTTCTGTAAAAAAATTTGGAGCAGTAAAAGGATTGTCTATGGGTCTTAAACAATTTTCGAAATGTCACCCCTGGAATTAAATGTATTAATTCAGTACTTTACAAATTTTATCAGCTATTTCTTCCATTTCCTCTTTTTCAAATTTTAGTACGCCTTGTTTAGGAATAACATTTTTCCAATAAGCGTCAATTTCCTCGTATCTTGGAATTATATGAATATGTGCATGCGCAATTACACCATGTGTCAAATATTGTGTCCACTTAGGTGAAAGAGCCTTATCAAGAGCTTTTTTAATTTTTAAAGCTAATTGCCAATATTTTGAAAAGTCAGGTACATCATGAACCCACCTATAATGTTGCTTTGGAATTAATAACACATGACCTTTAGCTGCCGGAAAAATATCTAAAATACCAATAAACTTATTATCTTCATAAATTTTATATGCAGGAGATTTTCCATCTACGATGTCACAAAATATGCAATCTTTCATATGTAATGGTATTATATATTTTATCCATGTCTGATAACAACCTATCTAGCGTTGCTATAAATATCTTGTCAAAAACTATTTTAGCTGCAGACGAAAGCTCAGGAACGATTAAAAAAAGATTTGACTCAATAGGAATTGAATCAACTCCTGAAAAAAATAGAGAGTATAGACAGCTTCTTTTTACATCAGCAGGTATTGAAAAATACGTTAGCGGAGTTATTTTATATGACGAAACTGTTTATCAAAAAAGCGATGACAATACTCCTCTACCCAGCCTTCTAGCGAATAACAACATTAACCCCGGTATAAAGGTTGATAGAAAAACAATCTCAATTCCTGGATATGGTGAGGATACTTTTACACAAGGACTAGATGATTTAGGTGAAAGATTGGCTGAGTATCTTAAAAACGGGTGTGTCTTTGCTAAATGGAGGGCTTTATATACCATATCAGACGAATCGCCAAGCAAACTTTCAATAAATAGAAATTCACAGGATTTAGCCTTGTATGCATTAATATGTCAAAGCGCAGGAATCGTTCCAATAGTTGAACCTGAAATTTTAATGGATGGAAATCATAGTTTGGAAAAAGATAAAGAAATTACAGAAAAAGCTCTTGCCAAGGTTTTTGAAGCTTTGATAGATCACAAAGTTGACATAAAAAGCATTATTCTCAAACCAAATATGATTACATCAGGATCTGAAAATAAAAATCAAGCGTCTATAAAGCAAGTAGCTCAAGAAACTTTGGATGTCTTGCAAAAAACTGTTCCGGCTGAAGTCCCAGGTATAGCATTTTTATCTGGTGGTCAAAGCCCAGAACTAGCAACACAGCACTTAAACGAAATAAATAAAATTAAAAATCAAAATGTTGATAAATATCCATGGCGATTAACCGCTTCATTTGGAAGAGCACTACAGGGAGAAGCAATAGAAGCATGGGGCGGTAAAAAAGAAAACACCCACAAGGCACAAGAAGTATTTATCGCAAGAGCTAAAAAAGTATACAGCGCAAGTTTGGGACAACTTTAAACATTCGAATGATTAAAATGGCAAATAGATGGATTACTTTAACTGAGCATATTTTAAAAGAGGAAAGGAAAATACCCTCAGCTACTGGACGACTGACATTAATTCTCAATCAGATTGCAGAGGCGTCTAAAATAATAGCTTCTCACGTTAAAAA
>JBBEDP010000085.1:0-2346 GCA_040881235.1 Patescibacteria group bacterium | reverse complement strand
GTATTGTTGAGGCATGAAGTGAAATCTGGAAAACTTTGTCATATTTTATTTTTTTACTTTTATAGTGAAAAATAAAATAAATTGGAAGGCTAAGTAAAGCTAAGAATATAAGACTTAATAGAAATATGATAAACGGAGATATGGCTAGCAAATAAAATATTAAGGCTGAAACCATCAAAGGGAAAGATTTAAACAACATGTTCTTCGCATTAACTAACTGATCTTTGGTAATTTTAATAGTCTCATTTGGGTAATTAAGTGTTGCGTAATTTTCAACATCTTGCTTAATTACGATTTCTGATGAGGTTAGAAGTAGAGGAGATCCGTATTGGTTGATTTTATCAGCACTTGCAGTCTCATCTAAGACTGCAATAAGCTCTTGTCTGCCATTATTATTAAGCCAAAGAAGTAAGGGTCGGTCTTGGTTTGTTGAAAGGTGCGAGTTGTCTATGTTTATTACTAAAGATTCTGGAATTTCATCAAGATTATTTAGAAACTCTTTTATGTTTTGGTAATTTGAAGGTAAGTTTAATCTAAGCGAAAGAATTATAAAGAATAGGAGATTTAATAAAAAGATGAAGCCCAGAAAATAATTAAACGACAACGTAAGTTCTTTCTTTAACAGTCCTTTATAAAATTTTTTATTAGGAATGAGGCTATTTATAAAAGTATTATTGATTTTCCCCATGATTTCTATTATCATATGTTAGTAGAGTACAAAAATCAATTTGACTTGTAGTGTTTTTAGTCTTGATATTTTTATTTTATTCTCTATAATTCTTTAATTACATGGCAGAAGGAAAATTCGAAAGAAACAAACCACATATTAATATAGGTACTATTGGTCACGTTGACCATGGTAAGACTACGCTAACATCAGCAATACATCACGTATTGGCTTCGAAAGGTCTTGCTAAAGAAATGAAGTACGAAGAGATTGACAAAGCTCCAGAAGAAAAAGCAAGAGGACTTACTATTAATATTCACCACTCAGAATACGAAACAGAAAAAAAGCACTATGCTCACATAGACGCTCCAGGACACGCAGACTACATCAAAAACATGATTACAGGTGCGGCACAAATGGACGGCGCAATTCTAGTCGTATCTGCTCCAGACGGACCAATGCCACAAACTAAAGAACATATCCTACTTGCACAACAGGTAAATGTCCCAGCTATTATTGTTTTCTTAAACAAGGTAGATATGGTTCAGGATAAAGAAATCATTGACTTGGTTGAGATGGAAGTCAGAGAGCTTCTTACTAAATATGAATATCCAGGAGATAAAGTACCTGTTATTAAAGGCTCAGCTCTTAAGGCAATTGAGGGAGATGCAGAAGCAATCAAAGCAATTGAAGAATTGATGGATGCGGCAGACACATATATTCCAGATCCAGTAAGAGATGTAGATAAACCTTTCCTTATGCCTATTGAAGATGTCTTTACTATTCAAGGTAGAGGAACTGTTGTTACAGGAAGAGTAGCAAGAGGTGTCTTGAAGGTAAATGACGAGGTTGAGATAGTTGGTCTTAAGGCAACTACAAAAACCATAATTACAGGAATTGAGATGTTTAGAAAATCATTAGATGATGCAAGAGCAGGAGACAATGTGGGACTTCTTCTTCGAGGTATTGAAAAAGAAGACGTACAAAGAGGTCAGGTTATTGCAAAACCAGGATCAGTCACTCCACACACAGAATTTGAAGCAGAGATTTATGTCTTGACAAAAGAAGAGGGTGGAAGACACACTCCATTCTTCAAAGGATACAAGCCTCAATTTTATATCAGAACAACTGATGTAACAGGAGAAGCTACGCTTCCTGAAGGTGTTGAGATGGTAATGCCAGGAGACAATATAAAGATATCAGCCAAACTTATCTACCCAGTAGCTATGGAAGAAGGCTTAAAGTTTGCTATTCGAGAAGGCGGACACACAGTCGGAGCCGGAGTAGTAACTAAAGTAATCAAGTAAAAACTTCATAAATTCAAATCTTATACCTGCTGCTTTCTTTAAAAGATTATTATCTTAGTTATAAATTTGACAATGCATTGGATGTACGCTATTATGTACACATATGTTAAAAACAATATCTATTACACAGGCGAGGAAAAAAATATTTAAAATATCAGAGGATATACAAAAAACAGGCTCCCATTATGCTTTAACTGAAAATGGAATTTCAAAAGTAATAATGATGTCATCTGATGAGTATGAGTCCTGGACAGAGACGCTCGAAATATTAAAAGATTTTCCAAATATAGAAAAAGAAATAAAAGAAACAGAATCTGACTACAAATCAAAAAGATATTTAAAATATCCAACACTTGATGAACTACTCAATAA
>JBBEDP010000084.1:0-2425 GCA_040881235.1 Patescibacteria group bacterium | reverse complement strand
TTTCTTAGACAATTCCATAAATCTATGATTGATAAACCTCGTTGATAAGTATGTATAATCCTTAAATTGTTTTAAAAATGCATTTTTTGCTATCTCAGGAGAATTTCCCAGACTTAGGTTTAATGTTTGAGATGAGAAGTCTAAATATTTTTTATTATTTGTATCCCACAGAAATATACCCTTTGCTTTTTTGACATGTATATTTGTTGTAGGAATAACATTCTTAGTGAGGAAAGAGTATTTTGACTTCATACTATTTGAGGTCAAATTTTACTCTTTATATATATTAGTGTCAAGAATTTTTCATTATTGTATTACGTCATTAAATAAATTAATTTGCCAAAATAAATGATATACTTAACTTATGAAAAAAGACATTATTTGGAAATGGATTAGTGTTTTATCTTTCATAGGAATTCTTCTTGCTACATACCTTTATTACAGTTATCTTACTCAACCTGAATTTAGACCATGCTCAATAAATGCTACAGTTAATTGTGACGCTGTTATTTCAGGAGAAGTTGCTCTAACATTGGGAATTCCGACTGCATTATATGGACTTATTGGATATATAGTTATATTTTTGGGATCTTTATTTAAAAAAGCAAAACTTGTTCTTGCAGTTGCCACATTTGGACTTTTGTTTTGTCTCTATATTTTATCAATTGAGATATTTCAGTTAGGAGTATATTGTCCAGTTTGTTTAGGATGCTTGGTAGTAATGATTTCAGTATTCTTTTTATCAGTTAAGTTAAATAAAAATGCAAAAAAATAAAGGTGAAGACGGTTGCAACTGTGAAGGTTGTAATTGCGAAAACATGGATGCAAAAGAATGCAAAGATTGCAAAAGCGGAGATAACGACAGCTGCTGCTAAATATATTAAGTACCTTGAAGAAAGCGCATAATTAAGCTAAACTACTACCTCTCATGTTAAAGATAAGCAACCTTAGTGTAAAAGTCGGTAAAAAGCAGATTTTAGATGATTTTTCCTACACTTTCAAAAAAAACAAAACTTATGCAATAATGGGGCCAAATGGTTCTGGTAAATCAACTCTCGCATTTACAATTGTTGGGCATCCAGCTTATAAAATAGCAGCTAAAAGCAAAATAATTCTTGACAATAAAAACATAGAAAAGCTCGAAACTCATAAAAGAGTAAAAAAGGGAGTATTTCTTACTTTTCAATCCCCTCAGGAGCTAACTGGAGTATCAGTATTACAACTTATTCGTGTTGCTAAAGAAGACAAAGAAAAAGACGTTCTTAAGATGTACAAACAACTTAAAGAACTCGCCAAAGAGCTTCATATTTCAGAAGATTTACTTAGTCGAGGTTTAAACGAATCAGCCTCAGGTGGTGAAAGAAAGAAGCTTGAAGTACTTCAAGCAATAGCACTTGATAAAAAAGTTATTATTTTTGATGAAATAGATACGGGAATTGATATTGATTCTTTAAAAGTCATAACTAAAGTTTTAAATAAGTATAAGGCAGGCAAAACATTTATTCTTATAACGCATTACAATAGAGTATTGAAATATCTCAAACCTGACGAGGTGTTAGTTTTAGTTGAAGGACAACTTAAAAAGTCAGGTAAAGCAAAACTTGCGGAAAGAATAGAAAAACAAGGTTATAAAGGATTATAAGATTATGGTAAACAAAGCACGGCTAGATTTTAAACAAAAATACGGATTTTCTATGCCTAGTAAATATTTATATAGAACTAAAAAGGGATTAAATAAAGAGGTTGTAAATGTAATATCAGATATAAAAAAAGAGCCTTTATGGATGAAGGAATTTAGGCTAAAGTCTCTTGGCATATTTGAAAAGAAAAAAATGCCTAATTGGGGAGCAGATCTTTCAAAGATAAAGTTTAATGATATTTATTATTATATTAAACCTATTGAAAGTCAGGCTAAGTCTTGGGAAGATCTACCAAGTGAGATAAAAGATACTTACGATAGACTTGGAATTCCTGAGGCTGAAAAAGGTTATCTTGCAGGAGTCAACGCTCAGTACGATTCTGAAGTTGTTTATGAAAGCGTAAATAAACACCTTGAAAAGTTGGGAGTAATATTTTGTGATATGGATACTGCGGTAAAAAAATATCCTAAATTAGTAAAAAAATATTTTGCAACCTTAATACCTGCGCATGATAATAAATTCGCAGCTTTAAATTCTGCAGTATGGTCAGGAGGATCTTTTGTTTATGTGCCAAAAGGAGTAAAGGTTAAGATGCCGCTTCAGGCGTATTTCCGTATAAATTCGGATAAATTTGGGCAATTTGAGCGAACATTAATAATTGCAGAAGAAGGTAGTGATGTACACTATGTAGAAGGCTGTACAGCTCCAGTGTACTCTTCTAGCTCACTTCATGCCGCAGTAGTTGAAATTTTTGTTAAAAAAGGAGCTAAAGTTCGCTATACAAC
>JBBEDP010000083.1:0-2428 GCA_040881235.1 Patescibacteria group bacterium | reverse complement strand
AAAAGATGAAAAATAATCGATTCCCGAGGTATTTTCCCATGTCGGATCTACTGAAACCCATAAGTTTTTTTCTAAATTATAATATTGTGGCCATGAGTGGAGTACATCAGCAATTAGCGAAAGAGGTCTTAATTCAGGACTATCTGAAAATCCATAGCCTTGTATTTCTCTTGCAAAAATACCTTTTTCTCTTGATATTGCAACAAAAGCATCTGAAAACTCTGTACAAACTGCATTTTTAGGATTTTTTAGTGCAAACTCTGCGCCGAGTCTTTCTATATCTTTTGAAATTCTCGAATAATCATATTCAAAAGTTGAAGTTAAAAAGTTATAAATATCCAATGGGCTTTGTAAGTTTTTGTACTTATCAGGATCGTCAATCGTCCAATAGCGAGATTGGTTTAAAAGGTACTTCTTTTGTATATTAATTAAGTTAATATCTCGCAGCTTTACTTCTTCTCTTGCCTCTGCTGAAATTTGTGCAATTGCTTCAAACTTAACCTGTTTATTTTCTCTAGGTTTTAAAATATATCTTCCTATAAAATTCCCGTCTTCATCTATATAAGTTTGACTTGGTGCAGGATTTATTGATTTAAGATAAATTCGTTGATGTGGCGTGTCAGGAGGAAATGCAACATCAATGTATCCATTGGTAATTTTTGGATTATAAATATTATAATCGAGTTTTAAGTCATACAGTTGGCTGTCTCCAAAAACTGCATATATTGTCTTTGTTGATGGGTTTATCCATGTAATTGTGTTTTGCGCGATAGTTGTTGGCGCTGGTTTTGAAATTGAAATTTTCTTATCTGAATTAGCAGGGAGAGTAACTTGTATTTGATAAGTTTCGCCCTCAGATTTTTCCATAACAGGCAGAATGACTTCCCATATATTTCCGTTAATATTGAATAAATTCTGTTGATTGAATGTTAGATAAAAATTATTTTGACTTCCAATTTCTGTGTTTGGATTGTTAAAAGTAAGCTCTATATTTATAGCATCATCAGATTGTATAATTTCAGGTTCTATCAATCCGACATCGTCAGATGCGGTTATATTATCAATTGAAAATGAGCGTGGAAAAGATAGAGTAAATTTGCTTACATAAAAACCTTCTTTAAGATTAGTGATATTTACAGTGTATTTTGCCTGACTATTTAAGTTGCTGTGGGAGTCGTTTAGCAAGTATTCTACTTTATAGTTTGTTCTAAAATCTTGAGCGTAAGTGCTAGTTGTAAGTAGAGTAGATATAATAAAAAAAAGAATAAAGCTTAAAACTCCAATTATTACTTTTTTGAGTTTCATTATTTGAGTTTACTTGAAATAATCTTTTAAATATTTTGCCGTATGTGATTTATTAACTTTAATTATATCTTTAGTTGGGCCTTGATAAACTATATTACCTCCCGCATCTCCCCCTTCAGGTCCGAGATCTACGATATATTGAGAATTCTTAATAACATCAAGGTTATGCTCTATTATAATAACAGTATTCCCTCTTTTTACTAGTTTTTGTAGTGCAAGTAGTAATTTTTCAACATCGTAAAAGTGTAATCCTGTGGTTGGTTCGTCTAATATATATACAGTATCACCAGTATCTCTTTTTGATAGCTCATTTGAAAGTTTAACTCTTTGAGCTTCTCCACCTGACAAAGTTGGAGCAGGTTGTCCCAGTTTTATATATCCCAATCCAACCTCTTCTAAAATGGCAAGTTTTTCATACACTTTAGGATAATTTCCAAAAAAGGACTTAGCTTCTTCTACAGTCATTTTTAATACGTCATAAACAGTTTTTCCTTTATATTTGACTTCTAAAGTTTCCTTGTTGTATCTCTGCCCGTCACATATATCGCACTTAATATATACATCAGCAAGAAATTGCATTTCAATTTTTATAACACCTGCTCCTTGGCATTTCTCACATCTCCCTCCTTTTAAGTTAAATGAGAATCTTCCTTTATTAAAACCTCGGATTTTAGCGTCTGTAGAGGATGCAAAAATGTCTCTAATTCCGTCAAATATTCCAATATATGTAGCAGGGTTTGATCGTGGTGTTCGACCGATTGGTGATTGATCGACTAAATAAACTTTATTTAGATATTGAAATCCTTCTAAATTGTCAAACTGCCCAATTTGTTCTGAATAGTGCCCTTCTGTAAAATACTTTAAAGCTGGAAAAAGCGTTTCTACTATTAAAGTAGATTTTCCAGATCCTGAGACTCCTGTAATTGATATTAAATTTCCAAGCGGTAGTTTCAAATCAATGCTTTTTAAGTTATATTGACTAGCTTTTGTTAATTTTAAATCACCTTTTTTTACATTAATTTCTAAATTTCCAAAATTTATTTCTCTTTTTCCACTTAAATACTCACCAGTTAATGATTTTTTGGACTTTTTAATTTCTTTTAAGGTTCCTTCAAAAGTTACT
>JBBEDP010000082.1:0-2515 GCA_040881235.1 Patescibacteria group bacterium | reverse complement strand
GAATATTTGATCAGCAAGTTTTTTGGTATATCCATTCTTTATACATCCAGAAATAAACTTTTCTTTTTCTATTTTCATTAATGCTTTTTTCTTCTTTCCCATTGCCATTCTCAAGTTATCAGCTTCACTCATGGAATAACCTGCCATTTTGTTACCAATTTCCATAATTTGCTCTTGAAATACCAGAACACCGTATGTTTCCTTGAGTATAGGTTTAAGATCTGGATGTAAGTATCGGATTTTATCTGGGTTTAATTTCCCTTTAAGAAACATTGGGATTAGTTCCATTGGACCTGGTCTAAACAAAGCAACCATCGCGATGATATCAGACATTTTATTTGGTTTAAGGTCTTTAGCTAATCGCCTCATTCCTGTTGATTCAAGCTGAAAAACACCAATTGTCTTACCACTAGAGATAAGTTCATATGATTTCTTATCATCAAGTAATACATCGTGAATATCTATTTTTTGTTTCGTACTTTCTAAGACATACTCTAAAGCGTTTTCCAGTATGGTTAAATTTCTAAGACCTAAGAAGTCAACTTTCAGTAATCCTATGGCTTTATTTCCTGAAACTGAGTTCAAATCAAGAGAATACATGTCATACTGAGTGATCACTTTTACATCTTTATTTTCCTTTTGTAAGGGCACGTAATCAGTTAAGTCTTTATCAGAAATTACAACTCCTGCTGCGTGAGTGGAAGAATGACGAGGAAGCCCTTCAAGTTTACGAGCAATGTCAATTATCTTTTTTGTATCTTTTTCTGTTTGATATGCGAATCTTAATTGAGTAGATTCTTCTATTGCGCTTGCAATAGTCATAGCAAAGCCTTGTTTCCCGATAGGTATCATTTTTGCGATTCTATCGCCTTCAGAATAAGAGTAACCTAAAGCTCTAGTAACGTCTCTGACCGCAAGTCTTGCCTCCATAGTTCCAAAGGTAATAATTTGGGCAACCTTGTTTTTTCCGTATTTATTTCTTACATACTCAATAACTTCGTCTCTTCTTTTATCTGCAAAATCAACGTCTATATCAGGAGGAGTTGGTCTATCAGGGTTTAGAAACCTTTCAAAAGGAAGGCTATAATCAAGAGGATTTATATCTGTGATTCCTAAAACATAAGCAATAAGCGAACCTGCCACAGATCCTCTTCCTGGACCAACAGCTATATGATTATTTTTTGCCCAGTTAACAAAATCTTGTACCATAAGAAAATATGTGGCAAAATCTTTTTTTAAAATTATGCTTAACTCATATTCAAGTCGCTTATCGACCTCTTTTTTGTCATATTTTTTAATTCTTGATTTACGTTTGTCGATAAGTTCTTTCAAGTAGTCTTTGGCAGGTATATTATTAGGAGTTTTAAAGTCTGGAAGTATTATCTTTCCATATGGTATTTCAACATTACACATGTCTGAAATTTTTTGTGCATTATCAATTGCTTCGGGAATATCAATAAAAAGACCCTTCATTTCATTTGGCGACTTCAAATAATAGTCTGGAACGTCTATCATAGTTAAATCCCTGTTTTTTTCTTGAATTGTATGTTGTGTCTGGATACAAAGTTTAACTTCTTGTGCGTACGCGTCTTCTTTGTGTATGTAATGAACATCATTTGTGGCAACAAGAGGTACTGCAAATTTACGAGATAATTTAATTAATTCCTTATTTATTTCTTCTGAACCTTCCAAACCTTGGTGTCGTTGAATTTCTATGTAGAAATTTTCACCAAAGATACTTAGATATTTTTCAATTGCTTCTTCAGCAGATTTGAGTTGGTTTTGTGCAATATAATCTGATAATTCAGATGACAAACACCCACCTGAAAAAGCTATAAGGCCTTTGTTATGTTTTTGTAAAATTTCCCAATCAATTCTTGGCTTATAATAAAATCCTTCTAAATGGGAAATAGTTGATAATTTTAATAAATTTTTATAGCCTTCATAGTCTTTTGCTAAAAGTATTAAATGATGATTCTTTCTTGATTCTTTCGTTGACTTTTCTTTAATTGGCTTTTTAGATTTATAAGCTTCAATACCCAGGATTGGTTTAATGCCAGCATCTTTTGCTTTAATGTAAAACTTAAATAGGCCGTATAAACTACCGTGGTCTGTAATCGCAACGGAATTCATACCCAATTCTTTGGTTTGTGCAATTAAATCATCAAGTCTACACATCCCGTCAAGAAGGGAATATTCAGAATGAACATGAAGGTGGGTAAAAGACATTTGTTATTGTTTTATTAGTTTTATTAATTCTGTTTTTAAGATTTTCATGTCAATTTTCTTATCTAAGCTTTTAACTACTTGACCTATTAAGAAAAATAATGCGTTTTCTTTTCCTGAAGTATAATCTTTAATAGCTTTTTCGTTGCTTTTCAAAACCTTTTTTATTGTTTTATTTAAGATTACCTTATCTATTTTATCTGTTTCCAAGTTAATAACCAAATTTTTATCGTATGGCCTGTTTATTATAAAGTTTGCGATTTGCCCAACTTTTTCTTTTAAATCAGTA
>JBBEDP010000081.1:0-2528 GCA_040881235.1 Patescibacteria group bacterium | reverse complement strand
TACTAAAATACTTGCAAATGAGAATAGAGAACGCATTAGCACGCTTTAAAATACCTAGCATTGTGGCGCCAGAAAGAGCTTATTATGACAGGCAAACAGATTCTACATTAGAAAGAAAAGAAAGGTTTAATAAAGACGCTGAATTAATTGGCCAGGGAATTATCTTGCTTGCTGGAGCAACAACATTAATAACTGGTTTAGATGATCTTCCGTTAATTGATGCTATAACACTAACTGGAGAAATACTAGTAGGCGCAACAACAGCTCTTATAGCTAAGTTTAATCAGAACAACATCCAATTTGTTCAAGAATCAAGAGAGTAATTCAGTCAATTTGATGATTGATTGTTTATGGATTAAGAGATTTTATGGGAGGTTTAGTACTTGGCCGACTTCAATGTAATTTGGATTCACTATACTGTTTGTCTGAGCTATTGCTGACCATTTATATGGATCATTATAGACCTTTTGAGCTATTGACCAAAGATGATCGCCCTTAACTACAGTATATTGTTTAGGCTGTTGAGACATCTCTTCAGTGTCTTCTCCTGAAACTGTTGCTTCTTTTGGCTCAAGTTCAGGTAGATTTAATTCTTGTCCAACTTCGATGAGACTTGGATTAACAATATCATTAGCTAAAGCAATATCATATGCATTATAGCCTGAGCCATATGCTTCTTCCGCTATTTTCCATAGATGGTCGCCTTCCTTCACAACGTATATATTAGATTCCATGACTTCTTCTTCATCTTGACCAGTAAATAACTCTTTAATTTTAGTTAATGCAGATTTTTTAGTACCATCTTCTGACTCAGTTGGCGTTCCTTGAAAGGAGAAAGATATTGTTATAACTAAAATAATAAGTACAATTAATCCTAATAAGAAGTTAGCAGGTTTTTGTTTGACGGAAGTTAGTGTTTGATTAAATTTTTGATTCCAGTTTGCCATTTTTTATTATGAGTAAATATATAGTAATTTTCAATACACTATAGCAAATATAAAAATCTTGTCAAGTTTAAAATGATTATAATGACAAAACAACAGAAATTTACAAATAGAGAAATATCCCATTTACTTAGAAGTGTATCCGCAGCTTATCTTATAAAAAACGGAAACAGGTTTAAAAAAATCGCTTTTGACAATGCAGCAGAAGTTGTTGAAAAATTAACTAGAGAAATTAAAGACATATGGCAGGAAGGACAATTAGAAAAAATAGAAGGTATAGGTAGAGGCATAGCTTATTACTTAGATGAATATCTTCGCACTGGCAACTCTAAACACTTTAATGAAGTTTTTAAAGGAATACCGCTTTCAGTTTTTGAAATGATGAAGCTTCAGTCACTTGGTCCCTTAAAAGCTTTTGCAATAGCAAAAGAATTAAAAATAATAAATAAAGACACTGCATTTAAAAAATTAAAAGAAGCGGCTAGTCAAGGAAAGATAGCAAAACTTGAAGGTTTTGGTGAAAGGTCACAAAAAGCAATTTTGGAAGCGCTGAGAATTTATAAAAAGAAAAGTATTCAATCATATCGAATGCCACTGCCAACCGCATATGATCAGGCAATACATATTAAAGAGTATTTACAAAAACATAAAAAAGTTGTCAAAGTTGAAGTCCTTGGGTCACTTCGCAGAATGAATCCTACAATAGGAGATCTAGATCTGGCTGTTCAAACAAAGGATGAGCACAGAAAAGACATAATTAACTACTTTTTAAAATATCCTGGAAAAATATCAACAGAAGTAGCAGGAGAAAATAAAGCTTCAATCGTGATAAGCTCAGGAACAAAAGTTGACATAAGACTTCAAAAAAAACAAACCTGGGGTACACTGCTTCAATACTTTACGGGAAGCAAAATACACAATATAAGACTTCGCGAATTAGCTCAGAAAAAGTCATTGTCAATTTCAGAATACGGAATTAAAGAGGAAAAAGGGAAATTACATACCTTTAATAACGAAAAAGACTTTTATAATTTTTTAAATTTGCAGTACATACCCCCTGAAATTAGGGAAGGAACACAGGAAGTAGAATTAGCTAAACAAAATAAAATACCGCTTTTTATTGACTTAAAAGACATAAAAGGTGATTTTCATATACATTCAAGCTACCCAATAAAATCATCACATGATTACGGTACTGCAAATTATTCTCAAATTGCAGATAAAGCCATTAAATTGGGATATTCTTATCTTGGATTTTCCGATCACAATCCAAAAATTAGCGGACAAGACGAAAAGGATATTGTTAAGATTCTCAGAAAAAGAAAAGATACGATTAAAAAGCAAATGAAAAATAAAGCAATCAAATATTTTATTGGACTTGAAGTTGATATTTTGATAGACGGTAAGCTTGCAGTTCCAAATGAAGGTTTTAAATATTTAGATTATATGATTGTAAGTATCCACAGCGCTTTCCATATGAATATTAAGGACATGACAGATAGAGTTCTAAAGGGCCTTTCTAATGAAAAGGTCAAAATACTAGCGCATCCGACAGGAAGATTGATCGGAAAACGTGAAGGTTAT
>JBBEDP010000080.1:0-2530 GCA_040881235.1 Patescibacteria group bacterium | reverse complement strand
GAAGAAAAAAAGGATGCTTGCGAATATAGAGGACGTATATATGTTCTTTGATGTCTCGTAGAGACGCTTTAATATGAATCCCCTTGATAAAACCTCTTCAGAAATACTAGTTGCAAACGAAATCAAAATTATATAAATCAAATACCATGGTTTTGCAAAAATATTAACAAAATTTGTCACTTGCACGCCTTCTTTTGAAGAGTATCCGAAATAAAGCATAAATAAAAATGTTATTCCGATTATAAGACCAATAAATATTTCTTTTAATATATTTTTTTTAATGAAGTTAATACTTTTTAAAAATGCTGTTTTTTCAATGTACTTTATAAACAAATAAACAGGAAGTATAAAAACAAGTGGTTTTGCTATAAATTCATCAAACCATAAAGGTAAGCTTGTGCCAAACTTTGCTCTGTAAATACTCCAAATAATTAAAACTATTGCCCATATGTTCAAAGATTTTTCAACATGTGAAGGTTCGTGCCTTTGTTTAGACATACTATTTAGTATATAGTATCAAGAAATAAGAATTAAGTGATTAAAGTCCTCTTGTTAGTCGATTAACTCCTACCTTTAAGACTCTTGATATTTTTCTTAGAATTTTCATAGATGGATTAGCCTTACCGCATTCTATTCTTGCAATATAAGTCCTGTCAATATCCGATAAAAATGAAAGTTGCTCTTGTGACAGGCTTTTTCTTTTTCTTTCTAAAAGAATACGCTCACCGAGCCTTTTATAAAAGAAATTTCCTTTCATTCATACAAAGATTATCAAAAGAAGAAATTATGTCTGTAGATTATAATCTACAAAACTGAATGTTTAGCCTATTGTGAAAGTAATAAAAGGTGATTATTACTCCAGGAAGTCTTTGAGCCTACGAGCTCGTGTTGGATGCTTTAATTTCCTAATTGCTTTCGCCTCAATCTGTCTAATTCTTTCTCTGGTTACCTTAAACTCTCTGCCTACTTCTTCAAGTGTTTTAGGCTTTGAATCATCAAGTCCAAATCGCATAATTAGCACTCTTTTTTCTCTTGGAGAAAGTGTTTCCAATACGTTTCCAAGAGCATCTTTTAATAATTCTCTTGAGACTTTATCATATAAAGATGGTTGATGAATATCTGCAATAAAATGCTCAAGAGTTGTCTCCTTATCATCTCCAATTGGAGTAGATAATGACTTTGGTTGCTGTGATATTTTCATAAGATTCTCAACTTCATCAACTGTTATCTCCATATCCTTTGCAACCTCTTTTGTTTTAGGTTCCCTTCCAAGTTTTTGCGTTAACTTTCTTTGAGTCTTATAAAACCTGTTTATTTGATCAACCATATGCACAGGAATTCTTATTGTTCTTGATTGATCAGCTATGGCTCTTGTTATCGCCTGCCTAATCCACCACGTTGCATATGTTGAAAATTTAAATCCTCTTCTCCAATCATATTTTTCAACTCCTCTTATAAGTCCTTTATTACCTTCTTGAATAAGATCCAAAAAGGATAACCTTCTACCTAGATATTTTTTGGCAATAGAAACCACTAATCTTAAGTTAGATTTAATAAGTCTTTCTTTTGCTTTTAAATCATTCTTTTCGTATTTTTTAGCAAGATCAACCTCTTCCTCAAACTTTAAAAGCGGAGTCATACCAATTTCTTTTAAATATTTTTTAATCGGGTCAAGCGATTCACCATGTCTTGTTGAAAAAAGCTGTGTTATCTCTTTTTCAATTTCTTCTGCTGTTTTTTTTGCTTCCTCTTCTTCTCTTGTCGAAACCGTCTCAAAAATATCAATGCCCTTCTTTAAACACTTATCAAAAAAGTCGTCAATATCTTCTATATGTTTTTCAGGTTCAGGATATACTAAAAAAATATCGTCTTGTACCAAAAATCCATCTTCTTCACCTTGTTTGATAAGATCGTCTAAAGATTTTGGCAGTTTTTGCTTTGTCATGATTTTTAATTTTATACTTTTATATTGTTTTTTTCCAGCTTCTTCAAGGCTGTATTAAGTTCTGTAATCCTATTATCACTTTTATCACTCGCAGTTTTAGATTTTAATAATGAACTTATCTCCCTTTTTAACGAAAATTTCTTAATCTCATTAATCAGTTTATTTACGTTCTCGACTTCAAAATCCGCTTCATAAGTCGCATACAGAAACAACTCGTCAAAAACTGGTCGTAATTCAGGCTTTAACCTAAGAGAAAACTTGTCAATATTAAAACTTTCTTTTTGTTGTTTATTAAAACTAATTAGATTTTCAGCTATTTTCTTAAAAGATGGCGTTGAAAATTCTTCAGCTCCAACTGTATTAAATAATTTTTCCGACAAATTAAATGGGTCCTTACTTTGAAAAATTAGACTTAAAACATATTTTTGTATCTTAATATCTCTTGTTTCCTTACTATCGTCCTCTACTTTTTTGCTTAGAAACCCTTTTTGATTTTTCTTATTTCTAACTCTATTTATTAAAGTGAATATGCTTTGTTCTGATACATCAAGTATGTTAGTTAATTTTTTAATATAGTGAGATAAC
>JBBEDP010000079.1:0-2532 GCA_040881235.1 Patescibacteria group bacterium | reverse complement strand
ATTTCGATTTCACAGACTACAAATATCTATTAAATCTAGATTCAGAAAAACTTGGAGAAGTTTGTATTGGATGCGCCGGTGGAAATTTTACGAATATTACTCTGCCAATACATCGTGAACCAGTTAAGGATAAAAAATTAGTTCGTCTAGATATTTATGGTTTATTAGGAGGGCATTCGGGGCAAGATATACATAAAGGTCGCTTCAATGCAATAAAAGTAATGGTAGAAATTCTAAGACAAATAGAAAATCGCAACAATAAATTTTCAATAGTTGATTTTGAAGGTGGTGCGGCTGCAAATAGAATTCCTGACGAAGCTTTTGTTACTCTTGCAGTTGATACTGAAACTGCCGAAAAACTCCTTGGTGAAATAGAACATGAGGAAGAATATTTTAGAAGAATAGCAGCACAGCGCGATGAAAGCGTGGAGTTAAAGATAGACTATAGAGACTTAGATGAAGTAGCGGAATCTGCACTTACTACAGAATCATCAAGAAAGGTAATAGATATTATAAATTATTTACCTTCAGAGCCAATATCATATAGTGAAGAAATCCCAGGTTTAGTACAAACATCTACAAACTTAGGAAAGGTGCAATTAAATATGGATAGACTTGAAGTTAGAATGCTATCAAGAAGTTCTAATCAAGTGGAACTAGAAGATTTAAATAGTAGATTAACTAGAGACGGGGAAAATTACGGAGCATCTTTAGCTCATGAAGATCCATTTCCCGGATGGGATGGTGATTCTGGATCAGAAATTGTAAGTTTGGTAAAAGCACAATATGAAAAACTAACAGGTTCGGAAATGGATTTGGACATAACTCATGCAGGTGTTGAATGTGGAGCTCTTCTTCAAAGGCCACAATTAAGCCATATGCAAGCAGTGTCATTTGGCCCAACCATAGAATGGCCTCATACAGTGAAGGAAAGAGTAAATATTTCCTCAATTGATACGTTTTATAAACTTCTTAAAGGAATTGTTGGAGAAATAGCTACTCAATCCCGATGATAAATCTAATCTAAGTGTGGACCTACCGAGAATCGAACTCGGATCACTACAATGCGAATGTAGTATTCTACCATTGAACTACAGGCCCTCCTAAATAAAAAAAAGCAACAATATTATAGCTAGTGCGATTCTGTAATATCCAAAGGCCTCAAGAGAGTTTTTCTTTAAATAAGATATTAGCCATTTAACAGCAAAAAAAGCAGAGATAAAAGCCACAAAGAATCCTATTACTAATGTTTGAATATTTGCAGCATTTCCTGATAAAAGATTAAAATTTTTATATAAATCAAATAGAGAGGCGGCGCCAATTGTCGGTACCGCAAGTAGGAAAGAGTATGTTGCAGACTCATCCCTTTTAAAACCTAAAATCATCATAGCTACTATTACAGCGCCAGCTCTTGATACTCCAGGAATAATTGCAAAGGCTTGAAAAAAACCAACTAACGCCGCTTGAAAATAAGAAAGGTCGGAAATATTTTTGTTTAGCTTTAATTTGCCTTTTTTAATTTTCTTTTCAACATAGATAAACAGCAGTCCAATTGTAAAAAGCGCTACCGCTATAATTGTGAATGATTCAAAAAAGACGTCTTTGATAATATTAAAAAACAATAATCCAATAACAGCCGTTGGCAAAAAAGAAGCTAAAAGTTTTAATAAAACATCTTTATTTTTTACGAGATAATTAAAATATAAAAAAATTACAGATAATATAGCTCCTGATTGGATAACGACATGGAATAGTTTTAAAAACTCTGTTTGGGTTATTCCTAGAATTTCTGAAGTTATTATCAAATGAGCAGTAGAGGAGATAGGAAGGAATTCTGTGATTCCTTCAACAAAACCTAAGATAAGAGTTTGAAGTATATTCATTGTTTAAATTATAAATCTAAAATTACAAATAACAAACAAATCTTAAATATAAAAAATTAAATAATAAACTGTCATCCTGAACTAGATTCAGGATCTGCAGATTCCCGCTTCCGCGGGAATGACGTAAGGGGAGCAGTTGGAATTTATTATTTATTATTTACCCTTATAATATAAGAATGAAAATTGCTCTTGTACACGATCAGCTCCAGGAATTCGGGGGGGCGGAGCGAGTGTTGATATCTTTAAAAAAAATATTTCCGGAGGCTCCTGTTTATACAGCTTTTTATAATTACAAAACTGCAGGACAACACGAAAAAGAAATAAGGAAATGGAAATTGATTCCGTCTTGGGCACACTACTTTCCTTTTTTTAAAAAACTATATTCACCTCTTCGTTTTCTCGCGCCAAAAATATGGGAAAGTTTTGATTTTTCTAAATTTGATGTAGTTATCACTTCATCTGGTTGGTATATGTGTAAAGGTGTAAAAACATCAGGCAAGACAAAAAATATTTGTTACATGCATCATCCGCCACGTTATCTTTATGGTTATGAAACAGCGATTGAATGGCAGAAATATTTGCTTGTAAAAATTTATGCAAACATAGTAAACCACTATCTTAGAATGTGGGATTATATCTCAGCATAACG
>JBBEDP010000078.1:0-2579 GCA_040881235.1 Patescibacteria group bacterium | reverse complement strand
GAGTTAAAAGAGCTGATTTTACAAGCTGTTGGGTTATTGTTGAGCCACCTTGGAGATTATCTGTTGTTAGATTCTCTTTAATTGCTCTAAAAACGCCTCCAACCGGAGAAACTCCTTTGTGATTAAAAAAGTCCTTGTCCTCTATTGCGATAACAGACTCATATACAAAACTATCTAAATCTTCAATTTCTACAGGCGTTCTATTCTCATCGCGATATATGTTATATAAAAGTTTATCGTGCCTATCAAATATATGAGTACTTAATGAATAGTTTGTTTTACCTATATTTTTAGGTGAAGGAAGTTCTTTTACAAAAAGATAGGCATTATAAGTACTATAAATTAAAAAAGAAACAAAAATTCCAATAAAAAAAGATCTCCAGTGAATTAGTTTGAGCTTCTCTATTCTTTTTGATTTAACAAAATCGAATTTAAATTTTGGAAGTGTTAATTTAAATCTTGGCAGCTTAGTTTTGTTTTTGAAGTTAAATTTAATCTTTCTTTTGTATAGTGAAACTATAAGCTTGTCAAGCTGTTGGAATATATTTTTAAGTGTTTCTTTTAATAAAATAGCAGACTTCTTAAATAGATATTTAAGGTGATTGAAAACGATTGCTAGAATTTTAAAAGGGAGTAGTGCAATTAATTTTGTACCTTCACCAAGAGTAATAAAGAAATTGACTATAAAAACTAGCGTTTTAAATACAATATCTTCAAAATATCGGAACCACTTTTGAGTGTTTTTTTGTCTAGGCATTTCGGAATTATAACATATACTCTAGGCTTGCAGCAATTAAAATTCTCCTAAAGTATTTACTAGTTTAGCTCTTACCACTAGCCTATTCCAATATGTTCCAGGAGGTACGCATGTTATTAATGTAAGGAATGATGCATCGTAATTTTGATCTAGCACAGACACTTTATCTGGCTTTACAACAAACATTTCATATACTTTATATTCATAATTTTCATTTCCAATTTTTATATTGATCATATCTCCTTCGTTTAGAGAAGGAAGATAGGTAAAAATAGTCTTATAATCTTTTGTGTTATAGAGTTGGGGAAGTGTGGAATGCCCTAAAATTACAGCATTACCGTTTTCTCCGGGTAGCGATGTTGGAACAAATTGAATTAAACTTTTTTTAAGATCTTCTCCCCCAACAACAACGTTAGCGTCGTTAATATTTAATTTTGGAATTGATAATAAATAATTATTCACATTTATATCGGTCTTCTTAACTATATTGGTTGTAGTTGTAAACCAAGTACTTGCTTTAGTATAGTCTCTAAGGTTATTTGAATCAGTTATATTTTGTCCTAAAATAACGCCTTTTGGATTCTCGATTTGTTCGTCTCCTGTACCTGATGGAATAGGCGTTGAATATCCGTTAGTAATAAATAATTTGGAATATAGTTCAAATGAAATAACTGGGTAAAAAGCCCATATCATAAGAATAATACCTACAAATATTGAAGCTTTTGAAGCTTTTTTTACAAATATATCTCTTTTCGGATTTAAGCTTTTCTTATATGCATATAAAGCCATAATCTAGTCATAAATTACTTTTAAATCTATATTTCTCTGGAATATCGAACTCCAATTCTTAAGAAATGGCAACGGGTGCATTATATTTAACTCTACTTTATTGACCGAATAGTGTTCCTCTAATGCATCGCTAATATTATTTATATGCTTTCTAACAATAACTTCTCTCACTTTAGACAAATCTACCTTTTCTGAAGCTCTAGCACGAACTTCCAAGTCAAATTCGTATTCTCCGCCCAAATCTGTTGCTTCTTCAACAGAATAAGTAATATTTTGGTTTTCAATTACAAAATTATCCTCTATTTCATCTTTTAGACTCTCAGCAATTCTTTTTTTTACTTCAGAATCGTTCAAACCAACATATGTAATATCGGCATTTGCTTTTAGTTCTAAAGTAGTAGCCTCATCTCCAAGTTCTTTATCATAGATAAGATTTGATAATTCAACGCCACCTAGCTGTTCAACAATAGTATATTTTTTTTTGAAGTCCTGATCTATCTCTTTTTCACTTAATTCTTGTGCTTTCTCTAGTATATTCTCTTCTAAAATCTCTAAATCTTCATCGGAAACTGTAGTTACTTCTTTCTTACTTCCTCCTGTAATCGCCTCTTCATTTATGGCGAAATAATCTGCTTCCGGAAGATTTGCCAACGTAAATCTATTATTTGAACTTATATTAAAATCCGTACCAATATCAGATGCTGTTATTTTTGCTTTTGTTTTACCAGGAAGTTTTGCAGAACCATCAGAAGTCAAAGATGCTGATGCGACTTTTGTATCACTATCTAATAAGTAGGCAAGCCCGTTACCTATTAGTTTCGTACCACCTTCAAATGTCGCCTCGGAACTATCGAAATTATGAATTGTAACCTCTCCTTTTGCACTTTCTCCAACTTCCGCTGTTCCAGTTGTTTTTTTAGACGTAGTAAACGACGATGATTTAGTAGATACTGCAGGCTCAATGTCATCTATTGTCAAAGTGCTCTCAATCGATTGTGAAGGAAGAGTTAAAACTATTTCTGTTTTGTGAAAG
>JBBEDP010000077.1:0-2614 GCA_040881235.1 Patescibacteria group bacterium | reverse complement strand
TAATTGATATGGTCCTTGGAGAAGAAGCGGGAATAAAAAGCGTGACTGTAAATGTTTTTTCAAACTACGCTTATGGATATCTTAAAGCAGAAGCAGGAGTACATAGATTAGTAAGGCAGTCACCCTTTAACGCTGACAAGCTCAGACAAACATCTTTTGCATTAGTTGAAGTTCTTCCAATTGTAGAAGATAAAGATGTCAAAATTAAAGACGATGAATTAGAGTGGCAATTTTTCAGAAGTGGTGGAAAGGGAGGGCAAAATGTAAACAAAGTATCCTCTGCTGTGCGTTTGACACATAAACCATCAGGAATCACTGTCACTTGTCAAACAGAGCGACAACAAAAACAAAATAGAGAAAACGCGTTAAAACTTCTAAGAGCCAAGCTCTGGCAATTTGAAGAAGAAAGAAAACAAAAAAAAATGGACGATTTTAAAAAAGTAAAAATTGCAAGTTGGGGTGGACAAATAAGGTCTTACGTACTACATCCTTATAAACTAATAAAGGATTTAAGGACTAAACACGAAGAATCAAATGTAGATAATGTGTTAGATGGCAACCTCGATGGTTTTATTGAATCATGGCTAAAATTCAAAAACAAAAACTTGTAATTTAGCTTACGCGGTGCTATTCTTATTTTTACCATGAACCTCGACGAAACAAAGGAAAAACTAATAAAAGAGCTTGATAAAAATAAGAAGCTTGAAGCCTTTACAATTCCTATTGTAATTGCGATATTTTTAGTTGCTCTTTTAGTTGGAACAGGGTCTGGTTATTTACTTGCTAAAAAAGAAGGGCCAGCAACTACATCTGATACAAGAACTACAGAAACATCAAAAGAAGCTTCAGGTATTTTGGATAAGAAAAAATTTCCTGACGATGCTGAGGGCACACTTAAAAAAGGTGGTATTGACGGAGAAGGTAATTTTCATCTAGAACGTCCCGGTGGCGAATCACAGAACGTCTATCTTACATCTAGTACAGTTGATCTAACCAAATTCATAGGTAAAAAGGTTAGAGTTTGGGGCCAAACTTTCACAGGCCAAAAAGCAGGCTGGCTAATGGACGTTGGATACCTTGAAGTTCTTTAATTGCGTAATTCATATGATTAAGTTTGAGAATGTCAGTAAACAGTTCCCTCTTGGAAATAAAGCTTTGGATAGCATATCGTTTAAAGTAAACAAAGGGGAATTTACATACCTTGTAGGTCCTTCTGGAGCTGGAAAAACAACTATTTTAAAAATGATTCTTAAACAATCTGCGCCAACAAGCGGAAGTATATTTATTGATGAAACACAACTTGATTGGAAAGATAAGGTACAAACCGAAAACATAAGAAGAGGGATTGGAGTTGTATTTCAGGACTTTAAGATTTTGCATGGCAAAAACATTTTTGAAAACGTTGCCCTTGGATTAAATATCCTTGGAGAAAGTAATAAAAATATTATCTCTGAAGTAAATCAAGCTTTAAAGCTTGTTGGAATTTTGGATAAAAAAGAAATGTTTCCCGCCCAATTATCAGCAGGAGAGGTACAAAGAGCCGCTATTGCAAGAGCTGTTATAGGAAACAGAGATATTATTCTTGCTGACGAACCAACCGGAAACCTCGACCCAACAACGTCCTGGGAAATTATGAAAATATTTAAAAAATTAGAAAAAGACAAAACAATAATTTTTGCCACACATAATACAGATGTTGTAAATAGTTATAGAAAAAGAGTTATTACATTAAAAGACGGTAAAATAATAAAAGACGAAAAAAAAGGAGGATACAGTCTATAAATTGTTAGAAAATGTATGAAAAATATAATAACATCAATTAAAAGAACACCTTATCAATCACTTACTTCGTTTCTCATTTTATTCTTTACGCTTTTTTTGAGTTTATTCTTTTTTAATATGACGTCTTTTTTTAATGGAATCCTTTCATATGTCGAAACACGTCCTCAAGTAACAGTTTATTTCCAAGATAATGTTGAAGAAGGAGATATATTTGCAATAAGAGATGAGGTGAGCGCTTCAGGTAAAACTATGTCTATAGAATATGTTTCAAAAGAAGATGCTCTTAAAATATATGAAGAATTAAATAAGAATAATCCCCTACTTCTTGAAATGGTAACCGCTGATATATTACCCGCTTCTCTTGAGATTTACGCTAGTAGACCAGAGTATTTATCAGAAATTGCTGAGTTTTTGAAAAAACAAAACGGCATTGATGAAGTTGTTTTTCAACAGAATATTGTAGAGCGCTTAGTAGACCTTACTACTCTTCTCCGGAGGGCTTCAGTCGTAATATTATTTTTCCTACTTATTATTTCTGTTATTGTGTTGATGACAACTACCGCTTTTAAGATTGCATTGAAAAAAGATGAGATTGAGTTAATGACTCTGCTTGGTGCAAGCAAATCATATATAAGACGCCCATTTCTTGTGGAGGGTATGTTTTTTGGAGTTGTTAGTGGAACTACAGCGTTTGCATTTTTCTATCTTATTTTCCTTTATGCAAACACTTTTCTTAGCTCTTATCTTGCCGGAATACCTAACCTTGCCTTTTATAATTTAGGAAATTTAAATATTTATGTATGGCCTCCAAGTCTTTATTTCGTGCTTCTTT
>JBBEDP010000076.1:0-17371 GCA_040881235.1 Patescibacteria group bacterium | reverse complement strand
GTTTTAAATTTAACTCTTTCATTACATCGTTTCCTGATATTTTAAGGTCTGATACAGAAAATGGTTGTTTTTGCACTTGCTCAAGTCTTTTTTTAAAAAGTTCAAGTCTCCACGAAGTTTTTTGAGCTCCTCCTCCGAGCCTGTCTCCAATTCGCAAATCAAGCATATCATTTATTAAATCTTGTCCAACATTTCTGATAAATCTTCTTATTGCTTTATCAGACTGATCTTCAGATACTGTAAATTGGTGCCAACGAACTAATGTAACAAGCTTTTTTTTATCAAGTCGAGGCAGCTTTAATCTATCTGCTATCTTTTCAGCTATTCTTGCTCCAACAACTTCGTGGTTGTAAAACGTAATGAGTTGGGACTTTGGATCTTTTTTAAAGGTTGCGGCTTTTCCTATATCGTGAAGAAGTGTTGCAAATCTAGTAATTACGTCTTTAGATGGGCAGTGTTTTAAAGACATCACAAGATGAGTGCCAACGTCATAAATATGATGCCGTTTTGGACTTTTTTGAGGAATTGCAAAGCACTCAACTATTTCAGGAAGTATATAGTCCATAAGGTTTGTTGATCGCAGGAAAAGAATTCCTTCAGCTGGATTATCTGATCCAATAATTTTTAAAAGTTCATCTCTTATTCGTTCAGCTGATATTTTCGTAATGAGTTTGGCGTTTTCTTTAATTGATTCTCTTGTCTTATCTTCAATTAAAAATCCCATTTGTGAGGAAAATCTTATAGCTCTCATTAATCGCAGAGCATCTTCTGAAAATCTTTTTTTTGGTTCTCCAACTGCGCGAATTAATTTGTTTTTCAGATCTTCCTGGCCTTTGAATGGGTCAACTAAGTTTTTGCCGTTATGGGCCATGGCGTTTATTGTAAAGTCGCGCCGCCCTAAATCTTCTTCAATCTTATCTGCCCAGTTAATATAAGTAGGATGCCTTTTATCTTTATATTCTGATTCTGTTCTGAATGTAGTGACTTCAAATATAAACTTTTTACCTTCAATAGTCTTTTCAACTCCGACTGTGCCAAACTGGTTTTCATAAAATGTCTTCTTAAACATGCCAACTATCTCTTGAGGTCTGGCTGATGTGGCAAAGTCCGCGAGGTTCCAATCCGTTTTTTTGCCTGCAATAAGATCGCGGACAACGCCACCCACAAGATATATTTGGTGACCCTTAGATGAGAATTCACGCATGAAAGATATGACGTAGTTAGGTAACTTAAGCATAGTCTTATTATACAAATAATTTCTAATTACTAATTGACCTAATTGGTCTAATCAAGAACCAATAAACAAAAACCAATAGATCAAACGAACTTATTATTTTCTATTTTTATTTTTTAATACGTCCTAACAAAAAAATTGTCTTCAGCTAATAGAAATTGAATTTAGTATTCGAAAGGAATTGGGCTGTTGCGGAAGGAAAAACTATATTTTTATCTGTCTTCCAAAATCAATCTTATCCTGAAGATTTTTAAATATATAGGCAGTGACAATTGCCCCTTTTAATCTCATATAGGTCATATCATCTTTTGGTCTTATTCTAGTGATAAATTGTAATGTATTGTATAAACTTTCTTGTGAGGTCTTTATTTTATGACCAAAAATAAGCTCTACAGGAAAACTACCGGTTTTGTCTCTTGTCAATTTATCATCTGATTGATAATCACCCATAACAGAATCTGCAATATCTGGTGGAACGATTGGTACTTCTTCGCCATTAAATTTTGTTTGGTTTTTAAAAATTCTATAAGCCAGCGCCGATCCTTCTAAAACAGCTCTAATCTCGTCTGCTGATCTTCTAGGTCCGATTAAATTGAAATTTTCAAGAATTTTTATAATAGTGGGCTGTGAGCCTCGAATTTCTGCTGATTCAACCTTGCAAACTTCAAATACATTACTTCTTGCTTGTTGCTCGACGTTTTCTAAAACTACTGAATCAACAGGATATAAAGAAGTTTTAGAACTTAAAGGTTCTACAAAATCTACCATAAATAAATTATACAATAAGGCTACTGATGGGGTGTGATAGGGGAAACTGAATGGTAGAGTGTTACACATAACGAGTGTAAATATTTGATCAATCCTCTTGACATCTATTAGCAGAGTTGTTATAGTATTGCTAATACATATTTATTATTTAATCTATGGAAGAAATAACAGCTAGACAAATTGACATATTAAAAGCAATAATTACCGAATATTCGGAAACAGGGTTGCCCATTGGATCTGAAATTTTAGAAAAAAAGTACAAGCTTGGAGTCTCACCAGCAACTGTGCGAAATGAGATGGTAGAGCTTGCAAAAAAAGGATACCTTGCTAAGTCATATTTTTCATCTGGCAGAATTCCTTCTGCAAAGGGATTCAGATTCTACATTAATAACATAATGGAGGAAAAAGATATGGCAACAACAGACGAGATAGCATTTAAGAATAGCATATGGGATGATAGAAAAGACTCGCAAAAACTTCTTTCTCACGCAGCCAAGATTCTAGCGAAAAAAACAAATCTACTTTCACTAGTGGCAACAGACGCCGGAGACGTATATTATTCAGGTGTTGGAAATCTACTTACGATTGACGAGTTTTTAGACATTAATATGTCGCGTACTTTATTTGAGGTTATAGATAGACTTGATTATTGGGGTAAGGTTATCGAAAGAGCCATAGGTGAAGACAGCGATATTTTTTATATGCTTGGAGAGGATGACTTTAGCAATCCATTGCTTGAAGAGTGCGGAAGTATTTTTGGTGAATTTGAAACAGATGATTTTAAAGGGATAATTGGTGTAATAGGACCAAAGAGAATGTATTATGATTCACTGACACCACAAGTTAAGTATTTTTCGAATTTAATAGAAAAAGTTATACAAGATACCAAAGTATAATAATGGTTAAATCAAAAAGTTATAAAAGTAGTTATTTGAGGGCGCTAGCTGATTATCAGAACTTTGAAAAAAGAGTAGAAAAAGAAAAAGAGGAGTTGGTAAAAACAGCCTCAAAAAAAGTAATAATTAAGCTTTTACCTCTTTTAGCTAATCTTGAAAAAGCAGAGGTTTTTGTAAAAGACGAAGGCTTAAAATTAATAAAAGAAGATTTTTTAAGAGTTATGAAGGAAGAAGGGCTGGAAGAGTTAGACGTATTGAATAAGGCGTTTGACCCTAGTTTTGCAGAAGCAGTTGAAATTATTCAAGGAGATGAAGATAATAAAATAGTTGAAGTAGTTAGGCAAGGTTATAAATTAGGAGATAAGGTAATACAACCAGCACAAGTAAAAGTATCAAAAATTAATAAATAATATGGCAAAAATAATTGGAATTGATTTAGGAACAACAAATTCAGCAATGGCTGTTATTGAAGGTGGTAAGCCAAAGATAATACATTCTGCAGAAGGAAAAAATGTCATCCCATCTGTTGTTGATCCAATCAAACGTATTGTTGGTGAAGTAGCAAAAAGACAAATGGTTATAAATCCTAAGCAGACAGTCTACTCTGTAAAGAGACTAATGGGAAGAAGGTTTTCAGACGATACGGTTAAGAAAGATCTTGAAATTCTCCCATATATTGTAAAAGAAGGGAAAGACAATGCTGTAATTGTTGAGGTTGATGGTAAAGAGTTCACACCTCAAGAGATATCTGCTATGATTCTGAAAAAAATAAAAGAAGACGCAGAAAGCTATCTTGGAGAAAAAGTAGAAAAGGCAGTAATTACCGTACCTGCATATTTTGACGATTCACAACGACAGTCAACTAAACAAGCAGGAGAGATTGCAGGACTGGAAGTTGTTAGAATAATTAACGAGCCAACAGCAGCAGCGCTTGCATATGGACTTGATAAATCTCACGCACACACAATTGCAGTCTACGATTTGGGAGGCGGTACTTTTGATATTACAATATTGGAGCTTGGTGAGGGAGTGTTTCAAGTAAAAGCTACAAACGGCGATACTCATCTTGGAGGAGACGACTTTGACAAAGTAATCCTTGACTACATAGCTGAAGAATTCAAAAAGGAAAGCGGAGTGGATTTGAGAAAAGATGCACAAGCCCTACAAAGGTTAAGAGATGCAGCTGAAAAGGCAAAAATAGAGCTATCTACATCTATGGAAACTGAGATTAATCTCCCATTTGTCACTGTAAAAGACAATCAGCCACAGCACTTAGTAATGAAAATCACAAGATCTAAGCTCGAATCTTTAGTAGCTGAATTAATTGAAAAAACACTTGAACCTGTTAAAGAATGTATAAAAGACGCAAAGATCGAGGCAAAAGATATAGATGAAATCATATTAGTTGGAGGAATGACAAGGATGCCAAAAATATTTTCAACAGTAAAAGATTTTTTTGGAAAAGATCCTAATAGATCTGTAAATCCAGATGAAGTAGTCGCAATAGGAGCCGCTATACAAGCAGGTGTCTTAACAGGAGAAACTAAAGACGTAGTACTTCTTGACGTTACTCCGTTGACGTTGGGTGTTGAAACTCTAGGTAGCGTTACTACACCTTTAATTCCAAGAAATACAACTATTCCTACATCAAAATCTGAAGTATTTTCAACAGCAGGAGATAACCAAACCCAAGTAGAAATAAACGTACTTCAGGGAGAAAGACCTCTTGCAAAAGATAATAAGTCGCTTGGTAGATTCATACTAGAAGGAATTCCTCCGGCAGCAAGAGGAGTACCTCAAATTGAAGTGGCTTTTGATATAGATGCAAGTGGAATATTAAAGGTTTCAGCAAAGGATAAAGCAACAGGAAAATCGCAATCTATTCAGATTACAGGATCAACAGGTCTTTCAAAAGAAGAAATAGAAAAAATGAAAGAAGACGCTGAAAAACACGCTGATGAAGATAAGAAAGAGAAAGAAAAGATTGAAGCAAAGAATCAAGCTGAAAACATGATTTATGTTGCAGAGAAATCTTTAAAAGACGCAGGAGAAAAAGTTAAAAAAGAAGTCAAGGAAGAAGTTGAAAAAAATATTAAGGAATTAAAAGACATAATTGAAAAAGCCGATGCTAAAGATCTACAGGAAAAAACATCAACTCTTTCACAATCAATACAGAAAATAGGAGCTGGGATGTATGACGATAAGGGGAAAGAGGATAAGGGTAAGGAAGCGGAAGCGGATAAAGATAAAAAAGACGGTGAAGATAAAAAAGAAGATAAAAACGTTGAAGAAGGCGAAGTTGTCAACTAATTGACAAAATGACTGACTTTTATGATATTCTTGGTGTCTCCAAAAATTCAACTCAGCAAGAAATAAAATCTGCTTATCGAAAGCTCGCGCTTAAATGGCATCCTGACAAAAATAAAACAAACGAAGCTGAAGCTGAAGCCAAATTTAAAGAAATTAATAAAGCATATGAAGTTTTGGCAGATCCAAAAAAAAGAGAAATGTATGACCAGCATGGAGAGTCTGCGTTTAAAGGTGGAGCTGGTGGGCAATCATATAATTATAATCAAGGTCCCTTTAGCTATACCTATACTTCATCTGGCGGAAATCCATTTGAGGATGTAGACTTCGGTGGTTATTCTGACCCTTTTGAGATATTTGAGCAGTTTTTTGGGTTCCAGTCTCCATTTTCAAAGGCAAGACAAAAGCCTGCTTATAACTTAACAATCGAATTTGAAGAAGCCATAAATGGCGTTGAGAAAGAAGTAAAGCTTGACGGCAAAGAAAAAAAGATAAAAATTCCAGCAGGAATAGATAGTGGAAATAGAATAAGATTTTCTGATTTTGATTTGCATATAAATGTGAAACCACATAACAAGTTTAGAAGAGAAGGACAAGATATCTATGTTGAGAAGGAAATTACTTTCAAACAAGCAGTCCTTGGAGATACAATTGAAATTGAAACTTTGAGCAAGCCAATGAAGATTAAAGTAAGAAGAGGAACTCAACCTGGTACTTTTATAAGAATAAGAGGAGAAGGTGTTCCTTATCCGCATTCAAATCAAAAAGGAAATCTTTATATACATCTTAAGATTAAGATCCCAGAAAAGGCCTCTAGAAAAGCAAGAAAAATTTTAGAAGAATTGGATAACGAGCTATAACTTAATTTTAAAATGAAAGACACAGCAGGTAATATAAAAAAGGGTGACTATATTAAATATAGGGATAGTTTTTGGCAAATTTTAAATGCGAATTTTTCTTTTCAAGGTAGAGGATTAGCAAATGTTAAGTTAAAACTTAAAAATATTCAAACAGATAAAACAGTTGATTTATCTGTTAAGTCAGGGCAAGAACTTGAGCCTGTTGAAATAAATATATTAAAAATGGCTTATGCTTACCAAGATAAGGACCTACTTTATTTTTTAGACGAAAACTACGAACAATATCCCTTGGAAATGAAAAATGTTGGAGATTTTTTCAATTTCTTAATCGAAGGAGAAAAGTATTTTCTCATTGTTTATGAGAATAAAATCTTAAGTATTAGAAAGCCTGAAAAAGTAGTTCTTAAAGTTACTGAATCTCAAAGCGCAGTTAAAGGAGATACCACAGGATCTGCTAAAAAACTCGTAACTACACAAACTGGTTATAAAGTGCTTGTTCCGCTGTTTATTAAAGCCGGCGATTCTGTAGTAGTGAATCCTGAAAATGGCCAATATATTGAAAGAAAAAAATCTTAAAAGATTATGCTTACAGTAGGAAAAATATTAAAATCTGAGAGACAAAAAAAGAATCTAACACTTAAAGAAATAGAAGAGAAGATAAGAGTGAGGAAAAAGTATCTTTCTTCTATAGAAAAAGGTGATTGGTCTCTTTTTTCATCAAAGGTATATATATCTGGCATTATTAGAAATTACTCAAATTTTTTAGGATTAGATCCTGACAAAATGTTGGCTTTTTTTAGAAGAGAGTATGCGCGACAAGAGGATACATCTTTTAAAAAAAGATTATCTGCAAAATATATCACTCCTCAAACAAGAAAAGTAATTTTCTATTTGATTATAGCGATGATTGCTGGGTTTTCATATTATTTTGGTTACCAGGTTGTCAGATATCTGTCTCCTCCTAAAGTTGAGATACTTTCACCTGATGAGGAAATCTTTAAAAGGCAGGATAGAGTAAGAGTTGTGGGCCAGACTGAAAAAGAAGCTGTTGTTGAGATATTTGGTGAGCGAATTTATCAAAATAAAAATGGTGTATTTAACTACGACTTTCCTCTTGAATTAGGGAAAAACGAACTTATTATTGAGGTTGAAGGAGCAAATGGCAAAAAAACATCCGTGTCAAGAATATATATCTTAGAGGAGTGATTGAAAGTCTGATTCTTGAATATCTCCAGGAATTATCTTAACTACAAAATCGCCTAATCTAATAAATTTGTGTTTGACTGTTCAATTGGTGTATTAGTTGAGGCTTGTTTTGACAAGAAAAAAATCATTGCAGAAATAATAACAACAAGAACTATAACAATAACTATATTAAATTTATTTTTCATAGGTATTCAATAATATTATCATAATTTATTCCTTTAAATAGTTCAAACCCCCAAGAAACAAGTAAATTAAATTTATCAAAAAATAAGAGAAGTCCCAAAAATATTAAAAATACTCCACCAATTTTTTCAACACAAATCCGACTCCAAGTCCTAAACCCATATGTTTATAAATTATAAAACATTTAAACTGCAGTTTTTGTTAAATCAAACTTTGATTGGCATATCCTATTTTCAAAAAAAAGTTATTTTCAGAAAGTTCTTTATGAAAGAAAACAATTGCATTAACTGGTAAATTTTGTCCGTACATGCGTTTAAAAGCTCTTGCATAAGCCTCGTCCTGTCTGTATTTTCTTTGTGGAGGGGTTCCCTTTCCCGAATGTTCACCGACAACAAAAAGCCCATGTTGTGTAAATCCTAAACCGTCAATAAAAAAGTCAGTTATCTTACCATCGTCATTTTCAACGCCACGTAAACCAACTTCCAAAAAATAACGAGGTACTTTTAAACTATTTCTTGGATCAATAATTTGACTTATAAGAGTCCACTGAGCTTTAGTTACTTCTTGAGAGTTTCTGTGAAGCGGATCGACTCCCTCTGGATGTGAAATGTCGTTATCAACGGTTTCTAGACTTGAAAGAATTGATTCAAAATCTACTTGAGTTGATACATTTGGTAATTTATCTCTACGGTGTTTTCTATGATGAATAATTAGATTTGGAATATACTCTTGAAATGACTTAATCGCATAAAATTCTCCTTTATTATCTTCGCCAAGTCTAAATAACGCACCCTCTGCAGACTCACTCAACATTATTGGAGATTTAAAATCGAGTGTTCCTGGTACAAATAGTTCTGGATTTTGAAGAACTGGCGGAATTGAGTGCGTTGCTTCTAGTGTCACTTACATTTAGTATAAAGAGGTTTTGGAGTGGATGTCAAATGTTATTTGATTACTTCGTTTGCTTTTTCTCTAAACGAGCAGTGCTCACATTCAGCGCCTTTGTTTGGAACGTTAGGAGAGTCTAAACATTTCTTCATAGCAAGAAGTCGTGGTTCAACCCAAAACCCATCACCCTTGTATGGTAGTATCGATAGTTCAAATTCAAGCTTGCCATCAAATTTATCTCTGTTTTTTCCTGCGTTTGCGAATACAAAATATCCAGTATCAGATACTTTAAATCCCATTCTTCTGAAAATCCATTGATAGATTTCCATTTGTCTTTTATATGATTGTTTCCATTTATCTTCTAGCGAGATTTCTCTGGTAGTGCTGGTTGCCTTATAATCAACAATTATTAGATTATCTTTTTTATCTTTCCACACATCGTCAATTATTCCTGTAACTAGAAAGTTTGTTTTGTCGTGTAGGATTGATGCTCCAATATATCTATAATGATCATCTCTCCATGTGGCAAGTTCTGGATGGCTAAGCGGAATAGCGTCGATTTTATATTTCTTCATAAGTTCGTGTGACTCTCCATTTTTTCTTAGTAAATCGAACTCCTTTTTTAATAGAGTATCGACAGCAGAGTTTAATGTAAAAGAGGGGATACCTGGTCTTGAAACCCCATGTTTTCTATCAAGATAAAAACATCTTGGACAATCAATAAACAAATCGATTTTTGATCTACTTACTGTGAAAGGGTCTTTTGAATTTGGGTCATAAAGTTTGCGTCTTCTGTAAGGGTAATATGCCATATTGAATTATAAGTGTACCATCTTTATTCAAACAAAAAAAGCTGGTTTACTTTTTTTAAGAATTTCTTGACTGAGTCATCTTCTATCTGCCTTATCCGCTCTGCTGTTAACTTATATTTTTTCCCAATTTTTACAAGCGTTTTCTTTTGAAGTCTTGCAATTAAAATCTCCTTCTCCTTTTTATTAAGAGCTTTTTCTTTTTTTATTATTTTTATAAAGTATCTTAAGGTTTGGTTTGCTACCATAAGACTAGTTAGACAATTATGTTGACAAATTATAATATAAAGTGCATACTTTTGATATAAAGAAATGTTAAAGGAGGTGATTTTGTGAGTTTTTTAGGAAGATTCATTGACTTTTCATTAATTACTGCAATCGTTTTTTATATATCCTATTTATTTTTTGACAGGTTTATAGTATTTGGAAACGTTTTGTCAAACCCAGCAGAAGCAATTGTAATGACGTCACTTATTGTTGGTTTCGTATCGTCAATAATAGTAGAGCTGAGCAAAAGAGGAGTCAGGCGTTTTTCGCCAAATACATGGATGCTTATATACTGGGCAGCTATAACGCTTACTATTTATTTTTTGGCAAGAACACAAGTATCAGAGAAGGTCGGTATTGGCATAGTTGCGTTTTGGGTGGCTATAATTATAGGATTCGTGGTGCATTTAGGACATTATTCTCTGGGACATCATAATCATTTAAGAAAGAGATAAAAGATTTAGGAGCCGATTATTATTGTAACATCAAAACCGCTGGATGTGCCTAAAGTTCCAGTTTCTTCGTTAACTGTATATTTATCTTCAAGGTCGCTTACTATATCGTCAAGATATTTTGATCTGGAAGATTTTATATTTACCGTTACACCTTCATAATTGAAGTTGTCTCCATTTCCTGTGACGACTGTTTCATAACCAAGATCTTGTAAAAAAGTTTGCGCTTCTCCTGCGACTCCACCTTCACCGCTACCATTTAATACTTGGACATTGAGTTCAAACCTTGATGATACTGCACCTGTTGTTGGTATAGGAGTTGGGGTTTCATCTTCTTCCTCTTCTTCTTCAATGGTTGGCGTGACATCTTCATCATCAGGAGTTGGAGATGTTTCTTCAGTAGGAATAATAATCTGTTCTTCAATCACTTCCTCTTCCGCGGAATTATTTGCTCTTTGAAATAAAAAGAACCCGCCGAGTAGAAATAGTATTATAATAATTGCAATAATAAGTTTAGTTTTGTTTTTTTTGACAGGAGCTGATGGTTGTGCTGAAATTGGCCTGAATTCTGGCTCGTCCATATTTACCTAACATTATAAGACAAAATCTTTGGATGTCAACTTAGGTGTTAACTCAAAAGTCATAACTTAAAATGCAAAACTAATATAAATAAATTAACCTAATTAATCTAATTTCTAATTGACCTAAAAAATACCCAATAAATAAATACCAATTAACAAAGCCATTGTCATTCTAATCAAGCCATCTGTCATTCCAAATTTAATTTGGAATCTGCTGTTAACCAGATCCTGAAACGAGTTCAGGATGACGTTGGGCGCGTTCAGGATGACACATAGGTCTTGGGATTTGGTGCTTGATTAGATCAATTAGAATAATTAGGAATTAGAGTTTAGGGTTTTTATTCTTTCCATTTTATACTGCATCCTGTGCTTGGTTTCTGATTTTGATCAACTGGAGAGTTGTTTAATACTGCCTGTATAGCGGTCCTTAAATCACTACCTGATACTGGAATATCGTTTCCTGGCCTGCTATCGTCAAATTGACCTCTGTAAACAAGCGATTTATCATTATCAAACAAGAAAGGGTCAGGAGTACATTTGGCGCCATATGCTTTGGCAACAGTCTGGTCTTCATCATATAGATATGGAAAATTAAAATCCAATCTTTCGGCCTGCTCTTTAAGCTTTTCAGGCGAGTCATCTGGATATTCTACTGCGTCGTTTGCGCTTATTCCAACAACTGAAAGCCCTTGATCTTTGTAGTCATTGGCAATATTTGCAATCTCGTTTTCAACATGCTTTACATATGGGCAGTGATTACACATAAATATAATAAGCAACGCTTTGCTGTCTTTGAAATCAGATAAAGAAATATTTTTGCCTGAAATTACATCTGTAAGATTAAAATCCGCAGCCGTATCTCCTAAATTAATCATTATAGATTCATTATAATCAAATAATTAAAAGTTATCAAACAAAATAAGTCCGGGTTTTAATTGTCGCAATAGCTGGTAGTGTATAATATAGGCCTTATGAGTGCGAAAAGCGAAATGGAACCTGTTTTTACCGGACGTGAACCCGTATCCAAGGCGGGAATTAACGATTTTAAACGCAGAGTAACGGAGATGACATTAGATAAGCGCTTTGAAAGAAAGAACTATGTTGTTGGTGAAACTCTTGAAGATTTTGCTTATTATGGAGCGATAGGAGTTTTTGCTTTGGTTGATTCAAGTGAAGGGAAAGGGGTTAAAAACTATTATTTAGGAATTACTTTCGGTGGTGATTTTGGGGATGGGTTTGAAGATAAACTGGCGTTTATATTAAGAGCGGTTAAGATAAAAGGTGGAAAATCAATACAAGAATTATACAACTATATCTATGTATATAATTTTGCCAACGAACAAGAACAAAATGATTTAACATATGAAGAACGGATTAAATATGATGAGGTAATAGGTGGTCATATTTTTGATTTATTATCAAGCCCTATTCAAGTACACCCGTCATTAAGAGAATCTATTGAATCTATGGAGATAGATAGGATAAAAGCTCCAGAGATTTTACGCATAATTCCAGATAACTTTGAGAGACGACCCTTACTTATAGCTTCTTCCAATACATTAAGTCGCGTATTTTCCTTAATTGAAGGTCTTGAACAGGGTTAAAAATTATTTGTTATCATTAACTTACTTATGGTTAACAAATTTTCTACGGAAAAATATTTTGATCTTTCTCAAGTATCTTTCTCGGATATTTTTGAGGGTGTTGAAAATATCTGGGAAGTAATTCCAAAAATACTTCCGTATGCACAGTCGTCATCAAAAGACGCACCTGTAATCGGCAAAAATACTGTTATTAAAGAAAATGTTGTTTTTGAAGGACCTGTTATAATCGGGGACAATTGTATTATTGGACCTAATGCGTATCTTAGAGAGGGTGTAATAATTGGAAGCAATGTTAAAGTTGGTTTTTCCTGCGAGATTAAATCATCAATAATATTAAATAATACTTTCATATCGCATTTAAGCTATGTAGGAAACAGTATCATTGGTTCTGACGTAAATCTCGCAGCTGGTGTAATATGCGCAAATTCTAGATTTGATGGTCGGCAAATAGAAGTAAGAGATGGAGATAAAAAATACAAAACGAACCTTGAAAAGTTTAGTTGTATTATAGGAGACCATACTAAAGTAGGCGTTAATTCGATTTTAAATCCTGGGTCAGTCATAGGTAAAAACACAGTAATTTGGCCGATGGTTGAAGTATATGGTACTCATAAAGACAACGAGGTAATAAAATGAAAACTAAAGCTCTTCTTTTAGACATTGATTTTACAATCTATGACGTGATTAAGGCGAAGCAGTTGTTTTTAAATGAATTATCAAAAAAATTAAAAATTAATAAAAAAACTATTGAAAAGACAACAGAAGACTCATATAAAACATTAAAGAAACAAGAAGGTTATTTCAATCCTTTAAATTATGTAGAGATACTTTCAAACAAACTAAATGTTAAAGACAAGGATTTAATAAGAAGCGTATTATGGTCAAGCAAGAAATTTGACAATTGTTTATTTAAAGATAGTTTTTATTTTATTAAGAGTATTTATAAAACAATAAAGATCGTTCCCTTTTCTCAAGGAGATTATAAATTTCAACAGCGGAAACTACTATCGTTTAATCGATATATCAATAAAAAAAATATTTTTATATTTAAAAATAAACTAGAAAATATTAGAGAGCTTGTTACTAATATTAAGTCAGATAAACTATTCATACTTGATGATTCACCTGAAGTAATAAATAAGGCAAAGGCAATAAATAAAGAAATTATCACAATTTTAATAAAGCGCAAAAATTACAATAAAAATTATGATTATTCAAAAAATGTCTTAGCAGACTACAAAGTGACAAACCTTATATCAGCTGCTAAAATTATCCAATCTAAATAAAGGCTATGAAAAAACATAAGATTATAATCATTGGTGGAGGAACAGGAACTTTTACAGCTCTTCTCGGACTAAAGAGATATCCAGTATCTTTAAGCGCAATAGTTACTATGATGGATGACGGAGGATCGTCTGGAACATTGAGAGATGAATTAGGAGTTCTCCCGCCGGGAGATATAAGACAATGTATCATAGCGCTTGCAAAGTCTACGCGTCTTTTAAGAGAGCTTTTTGATTATAGATATTCTAATGGAGTATTAAAAGGACATACGTTTGGAAATATTTTTATTTCAACACTTGAGAAGCAATCAGGTAGTCTAAAAAAAGCAATAAAAGTTGTAGGCGATATCTTAAATATTAGAGGAAAGGTAATTCCTGTTACATACGGAAAATCAACCTTATGCGTTCAACTTGATGACGGCAAGATTATTAAAGGAGAACACCATATTGACGTATCTGACAACATTGTAGAAAGAGATAAGATTCAAAAAGCATTTCTTTTACCAAAACCAAAACCAAATGAGGATGCAATCACAGCAATTAAAAAATCCGACTATATTTTAATTGGCCCTGGCGATTTATATACAAGCGTCATTCCAAATTTATTAGTTCCAAGAATTGCTTCTGCAATTAAAAAGTCTAAAGCAAAAAAAATATACGTACTAAACATCATGACAAAGTTTGGTCAGACTACAAAATATACAGCAAAGGACCACTTGAATGATCTTGAAAAATATCTTGGTAAAGGAGTTATTGATATAGTTTTATTAAATAGTGAAAAGCCATCAAACAAGGCTCTTGCCTGGTATAAAAACTTTAAAGAAGTTCCCGTGGTAGATGATATAGATAAAAGTAATGATTATAAGGTGTATTCAGCAAAACTGATTAAAGATCTTTTAATAAATGGAAGCAAAAAAGGAGATGAGTTGCGAAGAAGTATTATTCGACATGACCCACACAAATTAGCAAAGAAAATATTAGATATAATTGGTGATAATGCGTAAACCAAATAAGTTAAGGCTAATAGTTTTTTCAATTCTACTTTTTTCAATAATATCTTTTGTGATAATAAGATATCTAATCTTAGACAATTCAAAGCAACAAGGAACAATTAAGATTATCTCCTCGCCAATTGCCTCACTTTTTATAAATAACAATGCTATAGATAGGCCGACTCCATTTGAAGGAAAATTGGATCCAGGTGAATATACAATAAAGTTAATTCCGCAAGGAGATGCTACAGCATCAGCAACTTGGGAGGGAAAAATAAATATATATAGTAATTCGCTAACATATATAAGCAGAGAACTCGGTTCATCAATACTTACATCGTCTGGTGAGATTCTGACATCTACTCCAATGAAAAGCAAACCAACGGTAAAAAATACGGGGGAAATAAGTATTGAGACAGACCCAGTCGGGGCAATAATTAAACTTGATAATGATGAAAAGGGAGTTGGGCCTCTTTTATTATCTAATATTCCAAAAGGAAGTCATGAATTAACAATAACCTTACCTGGCTACTTTCCGAAAACCCAAAAAATAAATATTGATGCAGGCTATAGAGTAAGTGCAACGTTTAAACTAGCTGTTGATCAGAGTCAAAAGTTAATAGAAAATGAAGCAACGGAGTCAGCAGAAATTGAAGAATTACAAAGAGAGATAGAAATAACGGAAACTGAAGTTGGTTTTTTACGAGTTAGAGAAGAGCCAACTGTAAACTCAGACGAGGTAGGGAGAGTTGATCCAGGCGATAAGTTTCTAGTTATTGACGAAGCGGATGGATGGGTAAAAATAGAATTTGAACCAAATAACCAAGGGTGGATATCTTCAACCTATGTAAAGGATACCGAGTAGGTTAGTTAGCCTTTTTTGCTTTCCAAATAAATTTGTTATACATAAAATAAGTAAGTGGTACTATAAGTAGAGCTAGAATAAAGAATTTATATATATACCAGTATCTCTCTCCAAAAACATTTGCAAGTAGCAATATTCCTGAAATTTGTATAAATAGAGAAAATGATTGTATAAGATTAAATTTTAAGAAACTTAATAAAAACGTCTGTTTCTTGGATTCAAGTCTTTTATGAGAAAAACTCCAGAAATTATTTAACAAAAAGTTATATATTATAGACGCTTCAACGCTAATTAAAGTACCAAGCCACAGAGCTAAGCCTAAAACTTCAATAAATATAAAGGATAAGCCAAAGTCTATGGTTGCTGCAGATGCGCCGACAATAGCATATCTTATAAAAGAGGAGTTAAACAATACATAAAGTAGAGTTTGAATAATAAACTGAATGGAATTTATTTTAGATTCCCCAGCTAGTCTATCAGTGAAGTTAATTGGAATTTCTTCAATCTTAGCATTATTTTTTAAAGCTTCATCAAGCGTTGCCACTTGAAAAACATAACCAGAGTATTTTTCAGCCTTATCAACAAACTTCTTAACCACCCAAACTTTTATTGCTCTGTAGCCTGTGGTCCAGTCTGAAATATTAGGTTTTGCAAATCCGAATTTTATTACAACATTTCCTAATACCGAAAACAATTTCCTATGAAAAGCCCAATTTTTTGGTATTGTTCCTCCTTTAGAATATCGTGTACCTAAAACAAAATCTGCGCCATCTTCAATTTTTTTCAAAAATTCAGGTATCTTTTTGGGATTATGTGAAAAGTCAGCGTCCATTTCAAATATTACATAAGGATCGAGGTTTGTTATTGCGTATCTAAATCCTTTAATATAGGCTTTTCCAAGGCCTTCTTTTTTTGTCACAAGAACAAAAAGATTTTTATTTGTTTTTAGAAGCCTTTTGGCAATATTTGCAGTATTATCAGGAGAACTGCTATCCACGACTAATATTTTTAGATTCCACCTAGATAATTGTTGACCAACTTTAAAGATTTGCTCAATCAAGGCTTTAATATTATTGGCTTCGTTGTATGTAGGAATTACTATAACAGCTGTTCTCATACTTTCTTTAAGTAGTTTATCATTAATTTAATTCCGTCCTCAATGTTGGTTTTTGGCTCCCAATTTAATAGTTGTTTAGCTAAAGAAATATCAGGCCTTCTTTTTTTTGGATCATCTTGTGGCAAAGCTTCTTTAAACACGATTTTGCTTGATGAGTTTGTAAGCTTTTTAACAATTTCTGCATATTCTATTACAGTGCGTTCATCAGGAAAGCCAAGGTTTACAATCTTTCCCTTTGTTCCATCATTAAACATAAGCTTTAAAAGACCTTTTATTAAATCATCGATGTAGCATAAAGACCGAGTTTGTTTGCCAGTACCAAATATTGTGATATCTTCATTTTTTAATGCCTGAGTAATAAAAGACACCAACATTCGCATATCTTCTTTGAGCATTCGTGGGCCGTAAGTATTGAATATTCTTGCTATTCTAGCATCAACCAAGTTATTTCTATAAAAGTGAGCCGTTATAGTCTCGCCAAATCTTTTAGCCTCATCATATACAGACCGCGGTCCTGTCGTTGAAACATTTCCATTATAAGTTTCTTTTTGAGGATGTTCTTCTGGATCTCCATACACCTCTGAGGTAGATGCGAAGAGAAATTTGGCTCCATTTTTTTTGCAGAATTTTAAAAGCTCAAAAGTACCTTGTGTATTGACTAACATTGTTTCAACTGGAAGTGAGTGGTAGCTAATTTTGCTATGGTGGTTAGGTGAGGCAGGGGAGGCCATATGAAAAACAGCATCAGCGGTGGAATCAGTAGGAAGAGGTTTTATTACATCATGTTCTAAAAAAATGAAGTTCTTATTATCAACAAGGTGTGAGATATTGTTTTTTGATCCTGATATTAGATTATCAACGCAAACAACTTCATGATTTTCAGTAAGAAGTCTTTCGCAAAGGTGCGATCCTATAAATCCTGCTCCTCCAGTTACTAATATTTTCATAAGGATGGCCTTCCGACGCTTTGATAATCAAATCCTAATAATTTCATTTTTTTATGGTCGTAAATGTTTCTTCCATCAATAATAATATTGCTTTTAAGATGTTTTTTTATTA
>JBBEDP010000075.1:0-2756 GCA_040881235.1 Patescibacteria group bacterium | reverse complement strand
TTCAAATTGAATAGTCATAAGCTTTCGGGTACAATACTTGGATGAAAACTGATGTTTTTACTCTGAAAAATGGTTTAAAAGTTGTACTTGTTGATACTAAAGCCTTCCCGACAATATCCACAATACTACTTGTTGGCGCTGGTTCAAGATACGAAGATAAGGTAAATAATGGAGTAGCTCATTTTTTCGAGCACATGGCATTTAAAGGGTCTAAAAAATATCCAAACTCTCATATAATAGCCTCAGAAGTCGAAGGAGCAGGTGGCGTATTTAATGCTTTTACCAACAAAGACCATACAGGATACTGGATAAAATCAACAAGCGCGCATTTCAAAAAAGTCACAGACGTCATATCAGACATGGTTCTAAATTCATTTTTACTACCAGAAGAAATAGAGCGAGAAAAAGGAGTAATAGTTGAAGAACTCAATCTTTATAATGACACCCCATATCAAAAAGTACAGGATATTTTTGAAACGCTTCTATATGACGGTAACCCTTTAGGACTTGAAATCGGCGGACATAAAGAAACTGTAACTAAATTTACAAGAGAGACCTTTACAGATTATATGGACGCATTTTATCACCCAAATAACGCTGTTTTTGTGGTTGCAGGAGGCATAAATTCTACGGGCGTGTCAAAACAAGCAATGGTAGATTTTATTGATGATAAGTTCAAAAGTTGGAAAAAGGGGACTAAAAAAGACTTTATAAAAGTACAAGAAAATCAAAAAAAGCCAAATATGATTATAAAGTATAAAGATACAGAGCAGAGCCACTTCTGTCTTGGTTTTAGAGCAGTTTCCAGAGAAACAAATAAAAAATATGCATTAAAAGTCTTATCCGCAATTTTAGGTGGAGGAATGTCGTCGCGACTATTTAGAGAAGTTAGAGAAAGACGAGGTCTTTGTTACTACATATCTTCGAACCTTTCTTTATACAATGATGTTGGAAATATATATGCAAGAGCCGGTGTCACAATTGATCTTGATAAAACAAAAATGGCGATAGAAGTCATTCTAAAAGAATTTAAAAAAATGATTGATGGAGATATTAAAAAAGAGGAGCTTGAAAGAGCTAAAGAACTGATAAAAGGAAGAGCTCTTCTGAATCTTGAGGATTCATTCGAAGTCTCGATGTTTTATGGAGAAAGGCTGTTGATTGACGGAAAAATGATAAAACCAGAAGATTATATTGAGAATATACAAAAAGTGACAGTAGACCAAATTCACCAGATTGCAAAAGATACTTTTAAGTCGGAGAATCTAAATCTTGCGCTTATCGGCCCAGTAAAAGACACAAAAGGCATCGAAGAACTCCTTACGATATAAAAAGCTTGATACCGCGTTTTTTCACTTTCTTCTTAAACCCGTTAACTCGTTAACACGTTAATTTAATAATAAATAATTTGTATATATTGATGTATACTTTTTCTATGCTTCTTTACTTGTTTATAATCGGACTCTCCATTGGTTCATTCTTAAACGTACTTATAGACAGACTTTCTAATGACGAGAGTATTTGGGGGAGGTCGCATTGTGATAATTGTAAAAAACAGCTTAAATCAATAGATCTTGTACCAATATTTTCATATCTTACACTCAAAGGAAAATGTAGATATTGTAATAAAAAAATTAATATCCAATACCCAATCGTTGAGCTTTTGACAGGAATATTATTCGTTGTTGCATTTATTTATCTTCCAGCGCTTAGTCTTACTGTAAGAATACTTCAATTAGCCTTAATTTCAGCCCTTATTGTGATTTTCTTTGCAGATTTGAAGTATCACATCATTCCTGATCAAATGTTAATAGCAGCTGGGTTAGTGGGTCTTATAATTTTTGCGTTTCAAGGCAATAATCCTTCTCTGATTTTATTCAGATTTGTAGAAGGCTTATTAGTTTCATTACCGATTTATCTTATATATGCGATATCATCAGGTCGAGCAATGGGATTTGGAGATGTAAAACTCGCATATGTTTTAGGATTAATATTTGGAGTTCAAAAAGGCCTCGTAGCTCTGTATATTGCTTTTGTTTTGGGGGCAATAGTTGGATTATATTTAATTTTGTCAAAGAAAAAAAAGCTGAAAAGCAAAATTGCCTTTGGTCCGTTTATAATATTAGGCTCTTTTTTAGTTCTTTTCATTGACAAAGCAAAGCTTTTTATGATACTATTTTTCTCAAATTGATGGAAAGAACACTTGTAGTTTTAAAACCAGATGCGATACTCAGAAGTCTAAGCGGTGAGATTCTTAGCAGATTTGAAAAAGCCGGATTAAAATTAATAGGCGCTAAGATGGTAAGTGTATCTCAGGAACTTGCAGATAAACATTATCCTGCTGATAGAGAAGAACTCTGGACTGGTATTGGTGATAAAACGCTAGATCACTATAAGGAACTCGAAGCTGACGCAAACAAACTATTAGGAACAGACGATCCTAAGAAAATAGGAGAGATGGTGAGAGTCTGGCTCTTAGAATATATCTCATCAGGCCCTGTATTAGCTATGGTTTTTGAAGGACCTCATGCAGTTGAACTCATTAGAAAAATATGTGGACATACTTTGCCACTTAAATCACCTCCGGGTACAATTAGAGGTGATTTTTCATTTGATTCTTCATATTTGGCAAATACAGCAAAAAGAGCTATCAAAAATTTAATACACGCTTCAGGATCAATTGAAGAGGCCGAGTATGAAATCCCGCTTTGGTTTGAAGAATCAGAGTTAGTAAAATACAAAAGAGTAGATGAAGA
>JBBEDP010000074.1:0-2773 GCA_040881235.1 Patescibacteria group bacterium | reverse complement strand
TTTTGGCTCCCAACCAAGCACGTTTTTTGCTTTTTGTATAGAAGCTACTGCTTTTGCGTATTCTCCTTCTCTTGGCGCTCCTTTTTTAAGATCTATTTTTGCACCTGTTTCTTCTTCTACTTTTTCTATTATCTCTAAAACAGAGTTTCCCGTACCTGTTCCAAGATTAATAATTTCACTATTTCCACCCTTTAACAAATAATCTAAGGCTAAAATATGCGCTTCATTAAGATCTTCCACATTGCAATAATCGCGAACTGGGCTTTTATCATCAGTGTCAACTTCTGAAAAAGTTAGATAAAATGGCTCTAAACCTAAAGCTCCACGAATTGCATTTTGCATAAGATGAACAGATGGCTTTTTTGAATCTCCTATTAGTCCGTCGTCAGAAGCTCCACAAACATTAAAATATCGAAGACTTACAAATCTCATATCTTTCAATTGGTTATACCATTTAAGAATATTTTCAACCATAACTTTTGAGGCTCCGTATGGATTTGTAGGCTCGGTTTTGTGATTCTCATCAATTGGAATGTATTCTGCGTTACCGTAAACAGCGCATGTTGATGAAAAAATAATTTTTTTAATATTATTCTCCAACATATGAGATAAAAGGTTTTGCGAACCCGCTACATTATTTGAAAAATAATCTTCGGGCTTTTTCATCGATTCATCAACAGATAAAAATGCTGCATAATGAATTACGGCATCAATACCTTTCTCCTTTTCAAATAGGGGAGATAGGTCGTCTTTTATATCAAAGTTATAATATCGAAGCTTGCTGTCTGAGTATTTTTCTTTAAGAAGCTCAAGCGGCTCTCTAAACCCGCGCGAAAAATTATCAAGACCTACTATTTCGTAGCCTTTTTGAAGAAGTTGATAGACTGCAATAGAGCCAATATAGCCACCTGCGCCAGTTACCAAAATCTTAGACATATTTGAATTTTATCATTTTAAACTAATTTTTAACTACTTTCTTAAGGTGACCAAATGGATGCCAAGGAATTCTACCTTGTGATAAATACAAGCCTAAAAATACTAAAAATGTACCAATGGCAAAAAATTTGTCAGGAAACTCTCCTAAAAGTGGAATAGCAATTAATATAGCGATAACAGGATCTATATAGAAAAAAGTCCCAACCTCCTGCGCCCTAATTTTGCTCATTCCATAATAATATAGTGCGTATGCAAGGACTGTATTTAAAAATATTCCGTAGATAATTCCAAACGCACCAAAAAAATTAAGTTGTGTGATCGACCATGTTTGGAGCTCGTTAATAACTAACGGAATTATTGGCAAAGATCCAAACAAGAAGGTCCAAAAAGCTACAGTATATGGCCTTACCTTATTTAATATTTTTTTGTGAATAAGCGCAGATATAATAAAAAATATTGTCGACATAATCAAAAGAGTGTTTCCTTCTATAGACGCACCAAAATCAATGAGTCCTTTACGAAATATTGGTGCAAATACGATTACCAAAACACCGACTAAAGATAAAAACATTCCGTATAAGACTTTAAAATTAACTTTTTCTTTTAGAAAGATTACTGACAAGAAGAATAAAAAAACAGGAGAGGCTGAGGCTATTATTGGTGCGTTTATACTTTGCGTTTTTATCAAGCCTAAGAAATAAGTAGAAATATGAAGCGTAACGCCAAAAAACCCAGCCAAAAATAAATTCTTATAATCTCTAATCTTTAAGAAACCGCCTTGTTCTTTTAACACAAAAGGAATTAATAATAAGGCAGCAATAAAAAATCTTAAAAAGACAAATAAAAACGGAGGAACATTAGTAAGTGCTAGTTTGAAAATAGGAGCGCCGGCTCCCCATATGATGTTTGCTATTATGAGTGCTATTATTGGGTTCATATTTTATTTATTTCCCGAATGATATTTTTCGTGTATTTCACGAAGCCTTGGATTTGTAACGTGTGTATATATCTGAGTGGTTGAAATATTTTTGTGTCCAAGCATTTCCTGAACAGATCTAATATCTGCGCCGTGCGTTAAAAGATCAGTAGCGTATGAATGTCGCAGCACATGAGGTCCTATACGAAAGAGGATTCCTGCTTTTTTTCTGTATTTATCAATAAGTCGCTCTATTGAGCGTACAGAAAGCCTTTTACCTTCAACATTTAATCCTTCTTTTGGTTTTGGCCCTGAATAACGTATAAAAAGAGCTCTGTCTGTATCTGACCTCTTATCAAGATATTTTTTAAGCCATTCTTTTGCGTTTTTGGATAAAAAAACAACCCTTGCTTTTCCACCTTTTCCAACAACTCCAAATTCACCAGAGTCAAGATTGACATTCTCCCTGTTTAATCCAACCAGCTCTGACACACGAAGTCCAGTAGAGAAGAGGACTTCCAATATTGTCCTGTCTCTTATCCCTTTTTCGTCTTTTGTAACTACTGCAGCAAATAATTTATCAAGCTCTTCAGGTAGTAAAAACTTTATTGTCCTATCTTTTTGTTTTCCAAGATCTATCATTTCAGGCGCCATGACTTCTAACTTTTGTTTAATCAAGTATCTAAAAAGAGATCGCAGTGCAACTAAAAAATAGTTTTGCGTCTGCCTTTTGAGGCTTCCTTTGTGTGGGTTTTTGTACTTGTTTGAGAGATAAAGTCTGAAGTCTCGAACGGTGTTTTCATCAACCTTTTCAATTTCTATATTTTCTTTTTTTTCTAATTCAAGAAGCCAGTCCTTAAAAAAATTAAGGTAATACGAGTACATTTTTACAGTTTTTGGCGAAAGATTCCTGTCAAGATC
>JBBEDP010000073.1:0-2813 GCA_040881235.1 Patescibacteria group bacterium | reverse complement strand
AGCTATTCTTTCTAAAAGATGTGACTTAGTCTCATGGAGCTTATCCTTAGCTGGAGGAATAAGAGTAAAGCCGAGTGCCATACCTCTTGATACGATTGAAATTCTATGTACAGGGTCAGTGTGTGGAAGGAAATGGGATACAATTGCATGCCCAGCTTCATGATAAGCTGTAAGTTTTTTATCTGTATCAGATTGAAGACGCTTTTTTTCAGGTCCCAGTTTTACTCTTGTTGCTGCTTCTTCAATATCTTCTGATGAAATGATTGTTTTAGTAGCTCTTGCCGCACCTATTGCGGCTTCATTTAGCATATTTTCTAAGTCAGCGCCTGAGAAACCAACAGTTCTTTTTGCTACTTTTTGCCAATTAACATCTTTTTCAAAAGGCTTGTTTTTAGCATGGATTTTTATTATTTTTTCTCTTCCTTCAAGGTCAGGGTAATCAACAATTATTCTTCTGTCAAATCTACCTGGTCGCACAAGCGCAGAATCAAGCAAGTCGCCTCTATTTGTTGCTGCAATAACTACTACTTGTTCTGTAGGTTCAAATCCATCCATTTCAACAAGAATTTGATTAAGGGTTTGTTCTCGCTCATCATGTGAAGGCATTACTCCGTACGCTCTAGTTCTACCAATTGCATCGATTTCGTCTATAAAAATTATTGAAGGAGAACTTTTTTTAGCAGTCTGAAATAAATTTCTGACTCTGGCTGCTCCAATACCAACAAGCATTTCCATAAATTCAGATCCTGCAATAGAAAAAAATGGTACCTTTGCTTCACCCGCAACTGCTCTTGCAAGTAGAGTCTTACCACATCCTGCAGGACCAATTAAGATGACTCCTTTTGGAGTTCTTGCTCCAAGTTTTTTATACTTTCCGGGATTTTTTAGAAAATCAACAATTTCTTCAAGAGCTTGTTTTGCTTCATTTACACCGGCAACGTCTTTAAAAGTAACTTTTGGCATATCTTTTGAAAATTGTTTAGTTTTTGCCTGACCAAAAGAAAACACTGATTCTTGTGCTCCTCTTGCTTGTCTGAATAAAAATATAAAAAAGGCTACTATTATAATAGTTGGAATAATATTAGCCAGCAATGCAACAAACCCCGCTGATGTTTGCGTATCTTTTATATTTATTTCTAGCTGGTTTACATCAATACCATTTTCAGTAAGCGTAGTAACAAAGCTCTGGTCGCTTTCCTTAAAGGTCATACCCATGGATTCGTCGTTGTAGGTAATTAGAATTTTATTGTCAATTATCTCAATGCTTTTAATTTTGTCCTGACGAATATCTTGAATAGTTTGAGTCAATGATTTTTCAGGAAACGCTTTATTGAATTCTTCGGATAGAGATCTAAATGAAAAAAATAGAAAAATGGTTATAAAAAGAAGTATAAAAACAGTTCGGATATTGAACTTAAACTTATATTTCTTAATTTTAGTTTTTGGGTCCATAGAGAGTATTTTAACAGAACATCTGATAAAATTGTTGCAAAATGAGGCTGTTAGATTTACAAAAACAAAATAGGAACAAAATTATTGCTGAGACATTAAAAACTTTAAAAAAAGGAGGGTTGGTAGTTTTTCCTTCAGATACAGTTTACGGCCTACTTGTTGACGCGACAAATGAAAAAGCAGTTCAAAAATTGATTGAATTTAAACAAAGACCAAAAGGAAAACCTATATCAGTATTTGTTACAAACATTCAAATGATTGATGCCTTATGTAAAGTAGATAGTAGACGCAGAAATATTTTAAAGAATATTTTGCCTGGACCATTTACAATCGTGTTGGATTATAAGAAAACAAAAAGTGTTTTTAAAATATCTAATCAGTTACTATCAGAAATAAAGACTTTGGGTGTCAGGTATCCTGATTTTGAATTTATACAATTGTTAGTTTCAAAGTTTAAGAAACCAATCACTGCAACATCAGCAAACCTTTCGGGATCAAAGCCAGTATATTCAATACAGTCTTTATTTAAGCAGATATCTATTAAGAAAAAAGAACTTTTAGACTTGGTGATTGATATAGGAAAGCTTCCGTATAATAAACCATCAACTGTGATTGACTTGACAACTGATAAGATAAGGCAATTGAGGGAAGGTGATGTAGTATTTTCCAGAGGTAAGAGCTTAACTTCAAAAACTCCAGAAGAAACTAAAAACATTGCAAAGCAATTGCTAAAAGAAAACATAGCCAAAGTTAACTTAAAACCATTAGTTTTTATACTTAAAGGTCCTCTTGGAGCAGGAAAGACAATTTTTGCAAAGGGACTTGGCGAATTTCTAGGTATTGAAGGCATTACATCTCCAACGTATGTGGTTTACGACGAATACAGAGTATTAACTCAAAAATCAAAAATCAAAAGTCAAAACATAAAATTCAAAAACCAAAAATTTATTCATGGCGATCTATATAATGTTTCTGATGAAGAAGAGCTTGAGAATATTAATCTTGAAAGGTATTTAAAACCTGGAAATATAATATGTGTGGAGTGGGGCGATAAGTCTTTTAACTTGATAAATAAATTTATAGAAAAAGGTAATGCTTTGTACATAGAAATGGATTATCTTGGTAAAACAAAAAGAAAAATAATAGTTAATAGTATTTCTAACAACAAATGAAAATATTAGCCATAGAGACTTCTTGCGATGAGACTGCAGCGGCTGTTACTGAAGGCAGGAAGGTAGTTTCAAGCTCTGTTTATAGTCAGATTTTGTTGCATAAAAAATGGGGCGGTGTGGTGCCTTCAATTGCTAAAAAGGCACATCAGGAAAGAATAAACTATGTTATTGCGGAAGCTATAATAAAAT
>JBBEDP010000072.1:0-3019 GCA_040881235.1 Patescibacteria group bacterium | reverse complement strand
AATACGAAAAGATTTAAAAACAGAGCACCAAAGTTTAATAAAAAAGGGTAAGCATGTTGAAGCAAACAGATTATTAAGGCGAGTAAATTATGATCTTGAGATGATTAGAGAAGTTGGTTATGTAAATGGAATTGAAAATTATTCTAGATATTTTGACGGTAGAAAACCTGGAGACGCTCCTTATAGTTTAATAGATTATTTTAAAAACTCTTACAACGATGATTTTACGGTCTTTGTTGATGAGTCACATATGACAATTCCACAGATAAGAGGAATGTATAACGGAGATTTTGCTAGAAAAAGAACTCTAATTGATTTTGGATTTAGACTTAACGCAGCCTATGATAATCGCCCTCTTAAGTTTGAAGAATTTGAAAATTCTGTCAAATATACTGTTTATGTTTCCGCTACGCCAAATGAATGGGAAGTACAAAAATCTAATAATCGAGTAGTTGAACAACTAATCAGACCAACAGGCATACTTGACCCAAAAATAACTATTAAAAAGTCTAGTTCTGAAATTGAAAGTGTTTTAGATGAAGTAAAAAAAAGGGTGACAAAAAAGCAAAGGGTTCTTATAACAACTCTAACTAAAAAAACAGCCGAAGATTTAAGCGAATATTTTAAAGAAAAGAACATAAAATCAACCTATCTACATTCTGATATCGACACTCTGGAGAGATCAGACATTTTAGACAATTTAAGAAATAATATGTTTGATGTCTTAATTGGCGTTAATCTACTTAGAGAAGGATTAGATTTGCCTGAAGTTACATTAGTTGCAATACTTGATGCGGATAAAGAAGGCTTCCTGCGATCAAAAACCGCATTAATTCAAACCATGGGACGAGCTGCCAGAAATATTGACGGTGAAGTCATTATTTATGCAGATACAATAACAAAGTCAATTAGTGAAGCTGTTTCAGAAATTGAAAGAAGGAGGCAAATACAAGCAAATTATAATAAATCTAATAACATCACTCCTAAAACTATTTATAAGCCAATTAGAGAAAAAATTATTGAAAAAGATGAATATTTAACACTTTATGATTTACCTAGCAAGGGTTTTGATGATAATTATCTTAAGTCCATAAAACCCGCTTCGCTTACGGGGTATGATAGGAAGAAGATTGTAAAGAAGCTTGAATCAGAAATGAAAAGACAAGCGGAATCATTAAATTTTGAATATGCAATTAAAATTAGGGATAAAGTTTTAGAACTTAAAAAAATTTAATATGAAAAATGAAATAAAAATAACAGGAGCTCGAGAACATAACCTTAAAAATATAAATGTTGTAATACCAAAAAATAAACTTGTAGTAATTACAGGTGTATCGGGATCTGGGAAGTCTTCGCTTGCCTTTGATACTTTATACGCAGAAGGCCAGAGACGATATGTTGAATCGTTATCATCTTATGCTCGGCAATTTTTAGGAATAATGGACAAACCAGATGTAGATTATATCGAAGGTTTATCTCCTGCTATATCAATAGATCAAAAAACAACCTCTCATAACCCACGCTCTACCGTTGGAACAATTACTGAAGTATATGATTATTTGAGACTTCTATTTGCAAGAATAGGGCATCCTCATTGTCCAAATTGCAAGTCTGAAATTAAAAAACTCTCTTTGGATGAAATTATAAACAGAATGATTGTGATTATTCAAAATCGATTATCTACTGATAAAGTCAAACCTCATAAGTTTAAGATTTTGTCTCCTGTTGTACGACAAAAAAAAGGAGAATTTAAAGATTTGTTTGAAAATTTAATTTCAAAAGGCTTTACTCAAGCACAAATCGACAGTAAACAAATGGAACTAACCTCAGACATAAGCCTGATAAGAACAAACAAACATGACATTGAAGTAATTATTGATGAACTATCTGTTACTTATAGAGATTTTAAAAATAATGTGTTTGAATCTAACCTAAGATCAAGACTTGCAAACGCTGTAGAACAAAGCTTAGCACTTTCAAGCGGATTAGCTGTACTATCAAATGATAACACGCACTTATTTTCAGAAAATTTTTCTTGCTCAAATTGTAATTTATCTCTTCCTGAGCTCGAACCTCGAATGTTTTCGTTTAACTCACCAATAGGAGCTTGTGAAGAATGTAAAGGGCTTGGAACAGTCTATCGAGTCGATGAAGAGTCAATTTTAAATAAGTCGCTCACAATAAATGAAGGCGGAATCTTACCGTTTAATAAAATGTATTTTCAAGATACATGGTATCTAAGAGTATTTAGAGTTGCAGCAGACAACAACAACATAGATCTAAATAAACAAATTAAGGATTTGAGTAAACGAGAATTAGACATCTTACTTCATGGTACGCCAAAGATATATAAAGTAAAAGGCAAAAATCGCTTTGGAAAAAACACTGTTATAACAGAAACATTTGACGGTGTGGTTGCAGAATTGGAAAGAAGATTTTTTAATTCAGATAGTTCTTTTAGCGGCCTTGATTTTAATAGATACATTAGAGAGGAAGTTTGTCCTGTTTGTAAAGGTAAAAGACTTAAGCAAGAAGTACTCTCAATAACTATTGACAATAAGAATATTACCGACTTCACTGATGATTCTATAAAAAATTTAGTTGGTTATATGAAATCACAGTTACCGACAAAATTGGAGGAATATGAAAGACAAATATCTCAAACTATCGAAAAAGAAATAGTTACTAGGCTGACCTTTTTAGATAATGTCGGACTATCTTATCTTACACTTTCAAGACCTGCTAAATCTTTATCTGGCGGTGAAGCTCAAAGAATCAGACTAGCTTCTCAAATAGGAACAGGTTTATCTGGAGTTTTATATGTATTGGACGAGCCTTCTATTGGACTTCATCCTAAAGATATATCAGCTTTAATTAACACACTTCATGAATTAACAAAACTAGGAAATACACTTGTTGTGGTAGAGCATGACAAGACTACTATGGAATCAGCAGATCATCTTATTGAGCTTGGTCCAAAAGCAGGAGATTATGGCGGCAAAGTAACTTTTGAAGGAAC
>JBBEDP010000071.1:0-3031 GCA_040881235.1 Patescibacteria group bacterium | reverse complement strand
AAGGAGTTATAGAGGCATTGGACAAGGGTGTACTTATTGGCTACCCGATAACAGACTTGCAAATTACTTTATATGATGGAAGTTATCACGATGTAGATTCGTCAGATATTGCCTTTAAGATTGCCGGTTCCATGGCGCTTCAAGATGGGGTAAAACAAGCAGGTATTACTTTGCTTGAACCTATTATGAAGCTTGAAGTCACAGTCCCTGATAATTATATGGGAGTTGTAATTGGAGACATTTCAAGTAAACGAGGAAAAATACTTGGCACGGAATCACGGGGAAACACATCTATTATAAAATCTTATGTACCACTTGCTGAGTTGTCAGGTTATGTAACCATGCTTCGATCACTTACCGAAGGGCGAGGTATTTCTTATATGGAACCATCACACTATGAAGAAGTTCCGCAAAATATAATACAATCACTATCTGATAATAAAAGCTAAGTCATGAGATATCTTATCTTTTCCGACTCACACTTAAGCGATAGATTCGAGCAAAAAAAATTCAACTTCTTAAGAAGAATTATTAAATCCTCAGACAAAGTAATTATAAATGGAGACTTTTGGGAAGGCTACGATTTAAAAATTGAAGACTTTGTAAATACCAAATGGTCAGGCTTGTTTAAGTTACTAAAAGAAAAAAATGCCGTTTATTTATATGGAAACCATGATAAAAAAGAATATTCTAATAGTAACGTCGCGCTTTTTTCTAAAATTCAAAAAACAAAATTTACTTTACAATCTGGGAAGTATACTTTCTATATAGAGCATGGTGATAGGATAACTCCACTATGGGATAAGTATTTTAAAAGAATGCCCAGACTCCTAAATAAAGGCTTATATTACTTAGAAAAGTTTGTAGTTTTATTCTTTGGAATCGAAGCTTTAGGACTACTATACAAAAAGTTTAATAAGGATATGATTAATAAGGTTTCAAGAAAATTAAAAAATAATCAATATTTAATTTGCGGACATTCGCATTTTATGGAATATGACGAAAAAAATCATTTTATAAATACTGGTTTCGTGAAGCATGGGTTTGGTCAATATGTAACTATAGACAACGGGAAAATAGAATTACATAATGAATCGTATTAAACTCGAAATTCGAATGACGAAATTCGAGACAATTTTCTAAATTAGAATTTTAAAAATTTTAATTTGTTTCGTGCTTCGTATTTCGTGCTTCGAGTTTTGTGCGAAAGACTTAATACTATTGACATTGTTAATGTCAATATACTATACTGGTGAACAAACATTCACCTATTTAAATGATACAATCCCGGCTTAATAAATTAAAAAAGTATTTTAGAAAATATCGACGACTTCCTACATATGAGGAAATGCTTGATTTGTTTTCAGTATCTTCAAAAAACTCTGTTTTCAAAACAATTAAAAAACTCTCAGATCTTGGCTTTATAAGAAAAATCGGAAAAACAATGTCCCCTACCTCAAAGTTTTTTAGCCTTCCTATTTTAGGTACCGTACCAGCAGGATTCCCGATAATTGCTGATGAAGACCGAAAATATTTAACTTTAGATGAATATTTGATTGAAGACCCTATAACTTCCTTTTTATTTACTGTCAGAGGAGATTCTTTAATTGGAGAGGGAATTATGGATGGAGATCTTGTAGTTGTTGAAAAAAACCAAACAGCAATGCCTGGCGACATTGTCTTGGCAGAAATTGATCATGAATGGACTCTAAAAATACTAAGGAGAAATTCCCAAAGCAGGACTTACTACCTTGAAGCAGCAAATCCAAACTATCCTTCTTTTTATCCAATGCAGGAAATGAATATTTTTGGCGTTGTAAAAGCTGTTATAAGAAGACTAAGAAATTAACTTTGTAAGAGGACAGTTTTCGTGATTATGCTTTTTAGCCTTACAAAATTCTCTTCCATAATCTACTAATCTAAACGAAAAATCCATCCATTCTTCTTTTGGTAATATTTGAATTAAGTCTTTCTCTATCTTAACTGGATTTGTATTATTTGATAAGCCAAGCACTTTTGACAATCTTTTGACATGAGTATCCACAGCTATTCCTTCAGTTTTTCCGTAAGTAAGGTAAATAATTATATTTGCGCTTTTTCTTGCTATTCCAGGGAGTCTTAATAAATCTTCCATTTTATCCGGTACCTTACTATTATGGTCATTAATAATTATATTCGCGCAATTTATTATGTTTTTTGCTTTATTTCTGTAAAATCCTGTTGATTTAATTTCCTTTTCAAATGTGTTTAAGTTTGCTGATGCAAAATCTTCTACGCTTTTATATTTTTTGTACAACGAATCTGTCACTATATTTACCATTTTATCTGTGCACTGTGCAGACATAATTACAGCCGCAAGAAGTTCAAAATCATTTGAATAATTAAGGGCTGACTTCGTTTTTGGGTAAAGTTTTTTTAATTTATTTATTATTTTGCGCGCTCTTTTCTTTTTTTCATTAAGACTTAATTTTTTTATCATACGTTATTTTACATCATAATATCCCTTTCTCTTTAAAACTTAGATATTTTTCTTGTGAAACAATTACATGATCAATTATTTCAATTCCTAAAATCTCACCTGCTTTTATTAATTTTTTTGTTATTTCTATATCCTCATCTGATGGTTGTACTTCTCCTGACGGATGATTATGGGATATTACAATTTGTGCTGAGAGATTTCTTATTGCCGGTTCAAAAACTTCTCTTGGGTGTACCAAGCTGGAATTTAACGTTCCAATAGAAATTAATTCCTTTTTTATTATTCGATTTCTTGAGTCTAGACAAAAGAGTATAAAATGTTCTTTTTGTTTGTACCTTATATTTTTCAGTTCAACCCAAACATCCTTTGGAGAATAAATAATATTGATTGACTTGTCACGAACTCTATTTCCAAGTTCGATTGCGGCTAATATTTTTGATACTGCAGCTTTCCCCACCCCTTTAAATTTTAATAATTCCTCAACTTTTAATTCAGTTAGGTACTTAACTGAATGGTTTTTTAAAATTATTTTTGACAATTCAATCACATTTC
>JBBEDP010000070.1:0-3040 GCA_040881235.1 Patescibacteria group bacterium | reverse complement strand
CAAGCATCGTTTAGGGCTAGGACTACGCAGGTCTCTAATCTGCTTCGCTCCCCTAGCTTTCGTATTTCAGCGTCAATTACCTTCCAGAGACTCGCCTTCGCCACTGGTGTTCCTTAGAGTATCAACGCATTTCACTACTCCTCTCTAAGTTCCAGTCTCCCTAAAGGAAATTCTAGTATAGTAGTTTTATCCCCTTTTTTCCCTTTGAGAGGGAAGATTTAAAAGATAACTTTCAATACAGCCTACATACCCTTTACGCCCAATGACACCGGATAACGCTCGAGGTCCACGTCTTACCGACGCTTCTGGCACGCAGTTAGCGACCTCTTTCTAGCAAAGTACCGTCAAATCGAGCAAAGCTCGATGTTCTTCCTTTGCCACAGTAGTTTACGCTCGAAAAGAACTTCTTCCTACACGCGGCGTCGCGCGGTCAGGCTTTCGCCCATTGCCGACTATTCCTAATTGCTGCCTCCCGTAGGAGTGGGGCCCGTATCTCAGTGCCCCTCTGGCTGACCACCCTCTCGGGTCAGCTACCCGTCGTAGGCTTGGTAGGCAATTACCCCACCAACTACCTGATAGGACGCAGGCTCATCCCTTGGCGAACAGTTACGTTCTTTAGTCCGAATAAATCGGACACCATAAAAAATTACCCCACCTTTCGGTGAGCTATAATTTACCTAGGGGTAGATTCCTACGCGTTACTCAGCCGTCCGCCACTTAACCGGTAAACCGGATACGTTCGACTTGCATATCTAAGGCACGCCGCTAGCGTTCATCCTGAGCTAGGATCAGACTCTTATAAAAATAAAAGTTAAGGAATTTAAGAAAAATTCCTAACCCGATCTCATAGCTTGAACTAAATACCAAATTATCAAAGTGCAAATTAAAAATGAAGAGCTTATATTCTAATTAAATTAATTGTAGAAGTCAACGGCTCTATCAATATTTAAATAGCCCAATACGAATTTATTTTCGCTATTTTGCAGAATACTTGTTTCGAGTTTTATTATCTTTACTTTTGCCACCCGTAAACTAATGTAAGGATAGAAGTGAAGATACCAATTTACTTTGCGATTTGAGAAGGACATACAATACATAGGTATGCCGATAACTCTCACTAAGTCAAATAAATTGTGTATCGAGCTTCTAAGTTATGGCAGGGTAATTTTCAGCTGGTTAATCATTTCTTTTCTTCTTCCAATTCTTATAAGCCCGTTTACTGTACTTGAGTTTGGATTTTCGCTTAATATAACTTTTATTTTTAACTCTCTCTCAAAGAATTTTTCAATACCGGGAATATTTGTTAAGCCACCAGTTAAAATAATTCCTTGTGAATAAATCTCGTTAACTATTTCTGGCTGCGCCTGTTCTATGAGTTCTTTTATACTATCGAGTATTTGATTAAAGTTAACCGACAGTGCTTCTTGTATGTCGCTTGTTCTAATTTTTACTGATTTTGGGAGGCCATTTTCAAGAGACTTTCCACGTACAATTAGAGTTTTTTCTGACTCTTCAAAGTTTAGTAATTTGTGTTTTAAATCTTCGCAGGTTGTTTCCCCAAGGATTAAGCCATTTTTTAAATACGAATAGTTGTATATTATTTTATTCATATTTTCTCCTGCCATTTTTAGTGTCTTTTGTACCACTACTCCACCACCGCTTAAAATTGCCATCTCAATTAATCCTCCTCCCATATCAACTACAAAAATAGGATGGTGTTCAAAAATATTAAATCCGCATCCTATTGCTGTTGCCACTGGTTTCTCGATAAGAGCAATATAATTTATTCCTGCTTTTTTTAATACTTCTTCAAGTGCTCGTTGTTCGATTTCAGTCGCTGTGTAAGGTATAGACGCTATTGCAGAGATTGAAGGCATAATTAAAGAAAAGGTTTTTGTATAAGGAGAAAGTGCTGTTTCAATTAGACGCTTGGTAAGCGCTAACTGTGCATCAAAATCGTTAATTGTGCCATTTATAGTTGGTTTAATAATTTTTATGAACTCTGGAACTTTTCCTATTATTTTTTTTGCCTCTGCTCCAAAAAACAAATATTCATTAGTTTTATTATTAAAGCCAAGAATTGTAGGTTCATTTAAGACCACACCCTTATCTTTAATACCAATTCTCGAATTAGAAGTCCCAAAATCAATATAAAGTTGGAAGTTGGATAAAAAAGGTAGCTTTATTTTTCTAATTTTATCTATAATATTAAACATATTTGTTAAGCTTAGAAGATTAATTATACTATGATAGATAAAATAATCAGATTTCTTTTTTATTGCCTTTTTTTAATTACTCCTCTCTTGATGTATAAAAACACATCTGAACTTTTTGAATTTAACAAAATGATGTTTACATATCTAATAGCTTCTTTAATTTTTTTGAGTTGGATAATTAAAGTTGCAACTGAAAAGAGGTTTGAGTTTAAAAGAACAATGCTTGATATTCCAATATTAATTTTTGTCTCGTCGCAAATATTATCTTGGATGTTTTCGATTGATAAATACACATCGTTTTTTGGATTCTATGGTAGATTCAATGGCGGAATTTTATCAACTTTGACTTACGTCTTTCTATTTTATGCATTTGTAAATATATTTGATTTTAAAAAAATAAACAGGCTTTTAAAAATTTCTCTTTTATCTGCATTTTTAGTGATACTTTGGAGCTTGCCTGGAAAATTTGGATATGATTTATCGTGTTGGGTTTTTTTGGGCGAATTAAATAATAATTGCTGGGTTAATCAGTTTAATCCGTCGGAGAGGCTTTTTTCAACCCTTGGTCAGCCAAACTGGCTTGGCGCGTTTTTAGTAATAAATTTTTTTATAGCCCTATATTTCTTTTTCAAAAATAAAACACCTGAGTTATTAAGCCAAAAAAACATAATTTATGCCGGATTTTTACTTTTGTCATTTATAGTCATTTTATTTACCAAGTCTAGATCAAGTTTACTAGCTTTAGTTTTTGGATCATTATTTTTTATTCTTTTAAATCTTAGAAGTTTTAAAAAAACCGACTTTAAAAAACTTTTCTTAAATAA
>JBBEDP010000069.1:0-3160 GCA_040881235.1 Patescibacteria group bacterium | reverse complement strand
ACATTTACAGTCACGCTTTTTATTCCTGCTTCTTCTCCAAGGACCATATCAATTATTTCATATTTCCATTCTTTTCTTTCAAAATATCTTTTATACATTCGAAGCAACATGTTTGCCCAGTCCATAGCTTCGGTTCCTCCCTGACCTGAATGTATAGAAAAAATAGCATCATAGGTATCAAACTCTCCGGATAAAAATAATATGTTTTCGTATTTCTCTATTAACCCCTTTACTTCTTCTATTTCTCTTTCTTCAAGTAAAAGCTGCATCATTTCAATGTCGTCAATTTCCTTTTTTAAATCTGTGATTCTTTTTAAGACCTTAGTTGAGTTTGACTGATCTTTCCAAAATTCAGTATCATACGTTTTACTCTCAAGATCTTTGAGCTCAGCTTTTTTTTTATCTAAATTTATTTTTTCAAGAAGGTTATTTCCCCTTCTTAATATTTCTTCTTCCATGAGGTTACTTGAAGTCAGTTGCTACGATGATAATTACATCTGAAGTGTCATCTTCGTCTAGGGTTGTTATTTCTGTAGAGGAAACGTATTCGCTCAAATCCTCTGTAAGAGTTTCTATAACATGAGCAAAAGATGTTTTAACTTGAATTTCTGTAGTAGTGTAATCAAAGCTCTCTGCATTGTCTGTCACAGTTTCTGTATATCCTAATTCATTCAATATATCCTCGACCTCTCCGGCTTTACCAGCAGTGCCAGATCCATTTAGAATCTTGATTCTAATCTCTTCTTTGACAACTTCTGGAGTAGGGGTAGGCGTTGGCGCTTTTTCTTCAACTGTAGGAGTAGGTTGTGTTTTTGCAAAAAAGTTTAGTGACGCCCAATCGATATTGCTTCTTGATATTGCGAAGAAAATTCCAAAAGATAATATAGCAGCTGCCAAAAATATAAGAATTTCTTTTTTAATATTTGGCATTTTAAAGTTACTCATACCTTTCGTTTTCTTTATAGGCTTTTTTAATATTTGGAAGTCCTTGTTCTCTTGAGCGAATATAAAAGCACCAAAGCACATATCGAAAGAAAGTATTGGGAAAGTTTTTCCAGATTGTAGAATTATCATTTTAATATAATCACTATAAAAATTTGGAATAATTCTTTTTAATGGGTTTGTCCATACGCCAACGTTTTTAGTAAATGTATCCTGCCTTATATTTTCTGAGCCTTTGCCAGATAAAATAATTCTGTTTAAGACAATTCCTTCTTTTTCATACTCTTCTTTTTTCTCTTTTAGCAAGGATTCAAGTTCATTATCATCTTCTACTTTTGTTGTCCATTTTTTATCGGATTTCAAACCTCCGGTATCAAATAAAAATCCATACGCAAAGTCACCATCATATGAGACGTATAGAATATTTTCCTTTTTTTCCTTTCTTAATGTTTTTTCAAATAGTTTAAATACTGCTAAAGTTTCTGGAAGAATAGAAACCAATTTTAAACCAAGCAAATTCAATGTCTCTACATATCCTTCAAGTGCGTCTGCACCAATAGAAAAGAAGTTTATTTGTTTTTGATTATCAACTTCATTTATAAAATAGTCGTAGTATGAATTATCGAAGTCACTAAGGAGCGTTGACCGAGCTTTATCTAAAATAAAGGAATTTATAGCAGATGGAGCAATATCCTTTGGGATTTCAGCTTTTATAAAAGACACACTTGTTTGAGGAATGATTAAAAACACATGTTTGTCATATCCTTCTGGAATGTTGCCTAATGCTTCTTTTAAAGAGGACGCTAAAACATCAATATTTTTGACCTTTCCATTCTCAAGAAGCTCGAGTTCATATTTTTTTTCAAAGTATGTAGCCTCATATTGTCCAAGAATTGATCTTTTTAGATAGAGAAGCTTTATCCTGTATCGATCAATATATAAGTAAAGCATCAGCTTAATTATACGAATAAAATAGGTTAAAAAACAAGAGCACGGAATTTATAGGGTAAAACATGCTTAGCGTGGTAGAATAGGGATGATGAATGACACAGTATCTGAAGTAAAAAAAAGAATAGATATAGTTGATTTTATTGGGTCTTTTATAAGTCTTAAAAGGTCAGGAAGAAATTTTAAAGCTATATGTCCATTTCATCAAGAAAAAACACCTTCATTTGTAGTATCACCTGAAAGGCAGATTTGGCATTGTTTTGGTTCATGTTCAGAAGGTGGGGATATTATTAAATTTTTGATGAAGTGGGAAAACTTAACTTTTTATGAAGCTTTAAAGGAACTCGCTGATAAAGCAGGAATTAAAATAAAAAGCACTCCATTTGAAGACAGAGTATGGAAAAAGAAAGAAAGGATTATAAAACTAAATACGCTAACAGCAGATTATTTCAGTTACGTTCTTCAAGATAGCAAATATGGGAATAAGGCCGTTGACTATCTTAAGTCTAGAAATATTAATTTAAAAATCGCTAAGAAGTTTAATTTAGGTTACGCTCCTAATTCATGGGATTCTCTATACAATTTCTTATCTAAGAAAAAATTTGAAAAAGAGGAGCTTTTTGAAGCAGGTCTTATTGTTAGTGGAAAAAGCCAAAGTTATTACGATAGGTTTAGAGGAAGAATAATTTTTCCAATATCAGACGCAAGAGGAAATATTATAGCATTTTCAGGTCGACTACTTGATGATGAGGCAAAAGAAGCTAAATATATAAATTCTCCAGAAACTCCTGTATATCACAAGAGAGAAAGCTTGTATGGAATTAATTTAGCAAAAGACAAAATTAGAAAAGAGAACAATGTATATATTGTTGAGGGTGAATTTGACGTAATTTCAATGTATCAAAAAGGATTTGAAAATTCAGTAGCAATTAAAGGTTCAGCTTTCACACGAGACCAGCTGATGTATCTTAAAAGATATACAAACACTCTAACCTTAGCACTGGATGCTGACGCCTCAGGTGAAGAAGCAATGAAAAGAGCCCTGGAAGATGCAGAAAATCTTGAATTTGAAGTAAAAATAGCGATTATTGATTTTGCAAAGGATCCAGATGAAGCAATCAAAAAAGACTTTGAGGCGTTTAAAAAAGCCCTAAAAAATAGCATTTCAATATATGATTTTATAATATCTTACGCTCAAAAAAGACACCCAGATACAGATGCTTTTAGTAAAAAAAAGATAGCTGATATTGTAATTCCATTTATAGAAAAG
>JBBEDP010000068.1:0-3187 GCA_040881235.1 Patescibacteria group bacterium | reverse complement strand
CTCTTGCTACATCGCTATGATACGTCAGCGCAGAAGTGACTTTTTCAGCCGGTCTTAAAGTTAGAAGATTTACTATTGCTTTACCCTTTGAGATTCTTGAGCCAACTGGAATTTCCCAAATCCTATTTTGGAATACCCTACCCTGATTTGTAAAGAAAAGTACATAATCATGACTCATGGCCGAGGTAATAAAAGAAACATTGTCCTCCTCTTTAGTTTGCATACCAGAAACTCCTTTTCCGCCTCTATGTTGGACTCTAAACGTCCCTTTTGGAACTTGTTTGATATAGCCTTCTTTTGTAAGTACTATGATAACTTCAATGTTTTCGATAAGTTGCTCATCTGTTATCTCTCCAGGCTTATATTTGATGACTCTAGTTCTTCTGTCGTCTCCAAACTTTTTCTTTAATTCAAGAAGCTCGTCCTTTATTACTTGCAGAATTTTGAAAATATCGCCAATTAAAGATTCAAGATATGCGATTGTCTTTTTAAGAGCAGCTAGTTCATCTTCAATTTTTTTTCTTTCAAGACCGGTAAGTCTTTTAAGTTGCATGTCAAGAATTGCCTGAGCTTGAATATCTGAAAGTTTGAATTTGCTCATTAATTTTGACTTTGCATCAGGTTCATCTTTCGCTTTCTTAATTGTTTCAATAACTGCGTCAATATTGTCCAGAGCTATTAAAAAACCTTCAAGAATATGCGCTCTTTTTTTTGCCTGGTCAAGCTCATATTCGCTTCTTTTGGTGACCATATTTATTCGGTGCCTCAAATAGAGCTCAAGAATTGCTTTAAGTGATAAGGTTTGTGGAATGCCATCAACTAATGCGACTGTATTAACAGGAAAAGTTGTTTGGAGGTCTGTAAATTTATATAAATTATTTAATACTTTTTTATAAGCTGCGTCTCTTTTGAGCTCAATTACCACTCTTATTCCATCTCTATCTGACTCGTCTCGAAGAGCAGACACTCCAACAATTTTTTTGTCAGTTACAAGTTTTGCTATTTTTTCAACAAGTGTTGCCTTATTTACTTGATATGGAAGTTCTTTTATTATAATCGCTGTTTTTCCTTTGCCAAGATCTTCGTCTTCTATACGTCCTCTGATTAATATTTTTCCTCTTCCTGTCTCATACGCTTGTCTGATATCTGTTTCTCCATAGATAATTCCTGATGTTGGGAAATCAGGTCCTTTAACATGTTTAAGTAGGTCATCAAGGGTAACGTCAAAGAATATGTCAGAAGCTTCTAATTTGTCTTTTTTTGTTTTTGAACTTTCATTCTTTTTTGCTTGATCTATAGAAAAACAAATCGCGTCAATTAGCTCTGTAAGATTGTGCGGTGGTATTTTTGTAGCCATTCCAACTGCAATACCTTCTGCTCCCATTAAAAGTAAGTTTGGTACTTTTGCAGGAAGATAAGTAGGTTCTTGAAGACTTCCATCAAAGTTATCAACAAATTCAACTGTGCCTTTTTCGATATCTTGGATTATTTCTTCTGAAATTTTAGTAAGTTTGACTTCTGTATAACGCATTGCAGCTGCAGGATCTCCATCAATCGAACCAAAGTTACCCTGTCCTTTTATAAGCGGGTATCTCATTGAAAAATCCTGTGCCATACGAACAAGCGATTCGTAAACTGGGGCATCACCATGAGGATGGTATTTACCCAATACCTCTCCGACTATTTTTGCGGATTTAGAATATCTACCGCCAGATGTGAGACCTAACTTGTACATTGCGTAAATAATACGTCTGTGTACTGGTTTTAATCCATCTTTGACATCAGGTAGAGCTCGAGACACGATAACAGACATTGCGTAATCAAGATACGCTCTCTTCATTTCGTGCGTTATTTCTGTCCTTTTATCTGGAGAAATTGAATTATTTGATTGTGGATCTGTTAATTTCGTCATAAGCAATATTTGCTGATTGGAATTCTTTGGTCTTTACCCATTTTTCCGCTTCAAGCTCCTTATAATGATCAAAAAAATGTTTAATTCTGTTTAAAATTGCCTCTGGAATATCTTTTATGTCTTTTATATGTGAGTAAAAAGGATCAACTTTTTCAACAGGTACAGCAATTATCTTTGTATCAATACCTGATTCATCTTCCATCTCAAGCATTCCTACTGGTCGAGATTTAATAACTGAACCAGCATTAACTGGGAAACTTGATAAAACTAAAATATCAAGAGGATCTCCATCTTCACCTTTTGTGGCTGGGATATATCCATAATTAAAAGGGAAAAACATTGCTGTAAAGTTAAACCTATCAACAAATAAAAGTCCAGTATCTTTATCAACTTCATACTTCACAGAAGATCCGAATGGAATCTCGATTACGACATTTACGACTTTTGGAGCGTCTTCTCCTATTGTTAATTTTGAAAAATCCATATTTTAATTATACTAAAAAAGTAACTCAAAAGTCATAACTCAAAATGCAAAACCTGCTAACTGTCATCCTCAACTTGATTGAGGATCTGCAGATTCCCGCTTTCGCGGGAATGACAGAGAGGGGGTAATGATATTTTTGACTTTTGATTTTTAAGTTATAAGTTATAAATCTAATGATGCCATTTTGGCGTGTGTAATAATAAATTTTTTCCTTGGCGGAACTTCGTCACCCATAAGCATCGAGAATACATATTCTGCTTCTTGTGCGTCATCAATTTCAATCTTTTTTAAAACTCTGTTCGTAGGATCCATTGTGGTATTCCATAGTTGATCAGGATTCATCTCACCAAGACCTTTATACCTTTGTACCATTGGAGGATTTTTTGATTCTTTTGCTTGAGCGCTTACTACTTTATTCTTTTCGTCTTCAGAATAAGCATACTCTATCTTTTTTCCAGATTGAATTTTAAAAAGCGGAGGCTGTGCTACGTATAAATGACCGTTTTCAATAATAGATAACATATGTCTGAAAAAGAAGGTAAGGATTAGTGTCCTTATGTGTTCTCCGTCAACGTCAGCATCAGTCATAATAATTACCTTATGATATCGAAGCTTGGCATAGTCCACATTTTCTCCAATTCCCATACCAAGGGCAATAACAAGTTCTTTTAGCTCTTTAAATTCTAGAATCCTATCAAGATAAGCTCTTTCAGTATTTAGGATCTTGCCTCGGAGAGGAAATATTGCTTGGTTTTTTCTGTTTCTACCCTGTTTTGCAGATCCACCAGCAG